>PACC02000069.1 GCA_002699695.2 Paracoccaceae bacterium
ATTCACTACTGACTACCATTGTTTCCAAGGCGCCCTATCAGAACTCCATAACCCATCCAATAAATTCTTATCTCTGAGTGTGTCCATTGCAGACCAAAATCCATCATGTCTGAAGGCCATTAACTCATCCTTTTCTACTAAATTTGTCATAGGAGTACTTTCCCAGGGTGAATCTTCATTTGGGAGAAAATCAAATATGTCTTTGGATAAAACAAAAAAACCACCATTAACATATCCACCATCGCCAGGCGGTTTTTCTTCAAAACTATTTACTTTTCCGCATGTCTGCATACTCACAGCACCATATCTGCCTGGTGGCTTAACAACAGTTACTGAGGCTTTTTTACCATGTGCTTTATGAAATTTTGCAAGTTTGGTTAAGTTTACATCACTTAATCCGTCCCCATAAGTAAAGAAAAAATCCTCTTGATCTTCTAAATACGGATGCACTCTTTTTAAGCGTTCCCCAGTTAGTGTCGCTTCTCCTGTATCTATTAATGTCACTTTCCAAGGTTCTGCTTTATGTGAGTGTAGATCTAAGGACCTAGTACTCAAGTCAATAGTTACATCTGAATTGTGAAGAAGATAGTTTGCAAAATATTCTTTAATTACATAACCCTTATAACCACAACAAATTATAAAGTCATTAAATCCATGTGTTGAGAAGATTTTCATGATATGCCACAAAATCGGTTTTCCACCAATTTCAACCATTGGCTTTGGTCTTAGATGGGTTTCTTCGCTAAGCCTAGTTCCATAACCACCTGCCAAGATAACAACTTTCATAATGCACAACCTCTATTTTGAGTATTAATGCAATACCTGTGCCTCTCTAGATAATTAAAAAGGATTATATCTCTTATAAAACTGTTGGCCCATGATTTGCATTAAAAAAATATCCTTTCTAAAGTTGTACTATTCGATTTATCTCCACACGTGCAAACTACATTTTGACTTTAACATTTATAGAAAATGGACAGATTATGAATATGGAATTTAACCCAATAAAAACATTTGAAGCCGAGTGTAAAAATGAAATTTCACAACAAGGTAGAGACATCAAATTGTCTCAAATCAGTAAGAAGTGGCTGGTTCAATCATCCATGCATAAATATTCATATCATTTCAGTTGGATGGGTCGTCCTATTATTCAGTTACCTCAAGATATTGTAGCCCTTCAAGAAATAATTTGGACAACGAAGCCAGATATAATAATTGAAACAGGCATTGCCCATGGAGGATCACTCTGCCTAAATGCCTCAATGCTTTCTCTATTAGACTTAGCAGATTTAAAAAAACCTTCTAAACAATCTAGTAAACCTAAAATCACCCGCAAGGTCATTGGAGTAGATATTGATATCAGGAAACACAATAAAAATGCCCTGGATTCTCACCCAATGGCCGATAAAATCAATATGATTGAAGGGTCTAGCATTGAAAAATCTATCTTTGAGAAAATTAAAAAACTAATTCCCAGTGATTCAAAGGTACTGGTAATCCTAGATAGTAACCATACAGAAGATCATGTTCTAGAGGAATTGAGATTATACACAGAACTGGTGACTGTCGATAGCTACTGCATAGTATGCGATACGATCGTTGCACAAATGGCCGAAGGGTTTTACAAAAATCGTCCTTGGGGCATTAATAACAACCCCAAAGGTGCTGTAGAGAAATTTTTGAAAGAATCCCCCAGTTTTATTATAGATGACGAAATTGATGCTAAATTACTCTTAAGTATGTCCCCGAAGGGATACCTCAGGAGAATAACGTAGCATTATGTAATAGATTAAAACCTTTTTGCTTGTTTTATAATTGACTCAAAAATAATGAGAAGATGTTATCCTAAATCTTAAAGTGTTTATCTCCAACGGGAGATAAACTAAGAGCTCGCATTGAATTAGGTTGGCATAATTCTAAAGACAAAATTATGCCCTGATGGCATGACTTTTGCAGAAAATTTCATTCATATTAATGATAATCTATGATGAAATGTTACACATAAACTATTTCAAATTTGGTCTCAAAGAGGAACCAACGAAACTGGGCTCTAATCTTCCTTTACAAATTAAAGGCAATCTAGCTGATTTTCCTCTCTTTAAGGGTATTGTATCACAAAATCACCCCGGAATACTAGTAACCCTGGGACCAAAATCAGCTGCCTTCCCATCAATTCAAAAAATAGGCCACCACACGAAATTCTTTAGATTGAATGGAAGCCATAACACGATTGATTGGCATGTAAAAGTTTCTAAGTTAATAAAAAAAACACTACCTGAAGCTCTAATTTTACTAGATATCCCAGGAATAAAACCGCGAACTAATAATGCTAAAGTTATAGAAATTACAAAAAATGAGCCTGTGATTTTTTACCATGGGCCAAAGGTACCTGATAATACTATAAAAAGTATTGAGCTAACAAAACCCCTGCCAGAAATAACTGAGGGAATTGACTCATTCAGTTTGTCAGATGGCTTATATGAGTTTGAACTTGTGGAAGCCAAACGAAATTATGTTAGAGGCAGATCAAAAAATGATTTTCGGTTACTTCCCCGGAAAGGTCTTAATCTCCCAGGCAGCATATATAATGATAAGCTGCAGCTTAAGGTTTACCAGGATTTTCTTAATAAGGCTAAAAAAGTGAACTTTGATGCTATTGGGTTAAGTTTCATACAAAATGATAGAACTCTAGAACATATTCGGGAGAAATTTCCAGGCAAATTACTTGTTTCCAAGATAGAAAACAAACTAGGGGTAGAGAACGTTAAAAAAATTGTTGATTGCTCTGACGTAATTATGATTGATCGAGGGGACTTATTAGCAGAGGTCGGCCTTAAAAATTTCTACCCGTCTATTGTCAAGATTGGTATGAACACAACATCCACCAAACGACCTTTAATAATGGCGACAGAAAACCTAGAA
The DNA here is from genome assembly GCA_002699695.2 of Paracoccaceae bacterium. Lineage (GTDB taxonomy): Bacteria > Pseudomonadota > Alphaproteobacteria > Rhodobacterales > Rhodobacteraceae > CACIIZ01. The sequence goes on from PACC02000069.1 coordinate 2,923, forward strand.
AGTATGCAATATAGATTGCAACCCTCAAAAAGTGAAATCATAGCACTTCAACATTCTATCAACTTGGGGTCAGATTTCTTGATGCTTAGTGACGAAACTGCCACATCAAATTTGTACATGAATACAATAGCTTGGCTAAATCAATTCTTAAAAATGCAAAATGAGTAATAAACTCCCCTATGAAAGATTAAGTATATCAAATTCAAGGAATAGATTAATTAAATGAATAAAATCGAGCACACACCATTCGATTCAGGAACCACATATCCAACCAAGCGTAAATATGATCTATCTTCAGGTCGAGTAATTTGGATAACAGGTTTATCTGGCTCTGGAAAAACCACTTTAGCCAATGAACTAAACAAAATAATACTTTCCAGAGGATTTAAACCCATTCTGCTAGACGGAGACAATATGCGTAAAACACTCTTTGAGAAGATCATACCAGCAAATGACTATGGATATGATAGTCGGAAGGCGTTTGGAAAGGCCTATTCACGTTTGAGTCATTTGTTAGCATCACAAGGCTTTATAGTAATAACATCAGTAATCGCTATGTTTGATGAAATATTTATCTGGAATAGAAATAATCTGCCTGGATATTTTGAAGTTTACTTGAAGACACCTATAAAAGAACTGCAAAAAAGGGATAGCAAAAGTATTTACTCAGATTTTGTGAATAAAAAAATCAAGAATGTTGCTGGTCTTGACTTGGCGAAAGAAGAACCAAAATATGCAGACTTGATATTAGAGCACAAAAACAACTTTACCCCCCAAAAGAAAGCTCTTGAAGTAATGTCAGTTTTGATAAATGAACATTATTTTTGAAACCTAGCTTCGTGAACTGGCGCGCATATTCATTCCAACATCTTATCTAACAAATATATCCGAAGAAATTCCATGCGCGATTAGAATCTGGCTTAATCGAAGATTGTTCAGAATTGCTATTAAGAATTTTGGACTTCCCTGGAATGAAAATTGCACTATTCCAATAAAAATGGTGCTTAATTCATGAATGTTAAACCAATCTATAACTTGACGCCACAAAGTCGAAATTTTGTTGAAAGGACCATTATTGATCTTGCTGGAATCCAGAGTGGCATGTTAAGAGAAAATTTTGTCACGTTTGCTAAGCAACTTTCTAAGTTTAAACAACCGGCCAATGGTTTACCAGTATTGATACCCTTTATCCCGGAAATATTTGATTCATCTCAAAAATTTGAAATCAAATCTTCTGAAATTAAAAACTTAATCTACGGCTCAGTAGAAGAACATTATATCGGGTATAGATTGTCTTTCAACAATAGCACTTTCGCTACAAATTTTGTACTCAAGGATGATTTTCGAGAAAAAGTTATGTCTTATACCGAGGATCTTCTTTTTGCTCGAAGAAGAATCCAAGATTTGGTTAAGGAATTCACCTCAGTAGGAGCATTTCAAACAAGAAATGTACCGCACCTAGGCCATGAAAGAATAATTGATGAAATGCTTAACCACTGCGAATTAGTCGTAATAAATCCTATGGTAGGGCCAAAAAAAATAGGTGATATAGATTCTGAAAAACTCAAAGGAATATATGATTCAGTATTAAGACCTCGCTATCAAAATAAAATTACGTTTATTCCAATAAGAGCTAATATGTTTTATGCTGGCCCTCGAGAAGCTATACACCATGCAAGGATAAGGCGATGGTTAGGATTCACGCATTTCTCTGTAGGCCGCGATCACGCAGGAGCTGAAGGCATTTATAATGAATCTGCCGCAACTGATATGACCAAGCAGTACCAGAATAATCTATCAATCAAAATAATTACTCATGGTGGTGCTTTTTTCTGCCGGCTCTGTGACAAGGTTGTTCTAAAAAATCATTGTAATCATTCTAAAGATACTCTCACAGAAATATCTGGAAGCGACTTCAGGCATTGCCTTAACATGAAAAAAACCTATCCATTTGCAGCATTAGATGTGCAGCAATGGGCCTCAAAAAATCTTAAGTCTTTACAAACTTAGAATATGACAACTATTGGTTTTTGATTTTTTTGACCTACAATCTAGATACTATTAATTATCTGATTCATTCCAGCTCTTTATCATATTTTCTAGATACTCACCTGTACCCTTAAGGCTGGTCACTGCGCTCTCCATTGCGGAGTATTGTTGTAGATATCGTTCCCTTATTGTGTCCACCTTGTTATCTATATCCAGCAAATCCGTATTAATATCGGTTAAATCCTGATTGAGAACATTCTTGCGCCTTTCAAGCTCCCCTGAAGAAGCAAGGATTTGCTCCAAATAATTATCCATGGTCTCCATCAAACTCTCCCCCACATAGACAGTAGCAGTGTTAACGGTGGTTTGAGGGATAATATTAACGCCCATGGCATCGCCCTTTGTTGCAGAATAATAGCTTAAACCAGTCGATAAATCAGTACCTCCTGTCATTGTAACACCACCTAAAGAGCCCCTCAAATCCGGAGAACCCAAAGGCTTACCTGCATTTGCTGAGGCGTCATAGACCCATGCATAACTTCCTGGTTTGGGTGTGCTATACATATTCTTGTGCAACAATAGATTTGTATTATCGGAAGTCACAGAACTATTAAAAATTGCGTCAAAACTAGTTGTATCATTCTTAAGTGCATCCTTAAATGATGTCTCACTTATTGACATTGTGCCATCTCTCTTTGTAATAACTCCTAATTCCGCTAAATACTTAGAACTAGCACCAAAGCCTATTATTTGGCCTTCTGTAAACCCTCTTAGTTTCTTAGCAATGGCACTCATAACTGGGTCATGAGCCAAAGTACCAGCAGTACCGTCTTCTGCTCCCTTATCTAATATGTCAGTAAGGTAAGTTCTTGTTAAGTTCAAACGGTCAACTAATGCTTTTGTATTTGTGTATGCAGAATCTTCATCCAAAGACGCACTAACCCTAAATGCTGAGCTAGTGGTGCTCGTCAAATCCATACTATAACCCGAAAAAATGTTACCTATAGTATTGCTAGTACGCTTTATGGTCACACCGTCAACTGTTAATTCAGCATCTGCTGCTGCTGCTTTCTGAGCTGATCGCGTGCTATCAGTTGGGCTTGCCTTAAACTGGTTTAAACCGGAGTCTAGAGTTGAGATTTTAATTGCATTACTAACTCCCATAGACGATTTGACAACAAGAGAATAAACACCTGAAGAAGTTTGTAACACTGATGATGTAATACCTGACAAGGCATTAATAGATGCTGCTAAGCCTTGAAGTGTATTATTATTAGAGTCAACTTTAACATTATGAGTTACTGCCGGAGATTTACTTGTGAATGTGTTGTCTGAATTCCAAGAACCTAAAGTTAAAGTTAAAGTTCCTTGACTAATAGAATCTGTTGGCGAAGTAAATGCGGATGATCCTGCAAACTCAAGAGTTTGCTGTGATGCTAAAGACACTACCCTTACATCTGAAGCAAAACTCTTCGCCGTAGAATTATCAGATACTGACAGCGATACGGCTGCATTTGCACTAGTCGGAACATATTTGTTAGCATTTGCTAAAGTGCTTAAGTCATTTTTTAAACTGCTCATTTCACTAACAACTTCGGCATAAGCAGATATTTCAGATTGCTTGGTAGTTTGATTTTCAGTCAACATATCCTTCTTAGGAATAGTGTCTGCGTCGACCAAACTATCAACGATCTGCGTAATGTTTAAACCAGATCCCTTTTTATTCAGTATACTCAGATAATCTACTGTCAAAAGAATTCCCCTACCATGAACTAGTTGTATTAAACGGCAAATAGGTGCAAGATTCATGCCATTATTGTCTTATCAATAACGGTTTGTTCATTGTATTTTTTACTAGAAATTAACTAAATATTTTTTTTTTGTGTCGTTATTCAATAGTAACAAGTTGGAGGAAAGACATGAATGTTCAATCAGCACTAAATGCCTACAAGGAAACTAACCTTTCTGAAGTTGAGAGTGCATCCCCGCACCGATTAATAGAATTAACATTTCAAGATCTGAAAAGAAACTTATTGATAGTTCGTAGACACTTGAATGAAGGAAAACCAGTTGGAGGACTTGAAGCTTCCAAATCAATAGCTGCTCTGGAAATTCTCCGAACTAGTCTCAATTTTGAAGATGGTGGAGAAATCGCTGCCAATCTTGATCAAATTTATTCTTATAGCTTGGACCAGTTATCAAAAATAATAAAAGATGACAACGAATATGAACTTGACGCTGTTATCGCTATAATAAGTTCGTTAGTCGATGCTTGGGGTTCAATATCAAGCATTGGGAAACCTTAAATTTTCAAAATACCTTAAAATCTTGTAGACCCGTCTTCTGTATATGCTAATATTTGCGGAAACAAATTAAGTATATAGACTCAATAGAGGAACGGGAGTCAAAGAGTTATGGCAAAATTTTGTCCAGAATGGGTATTTAGTGCATGTGTAGCAAAAGCTGCTGGAGGATTCCTAACAGGTAACATCCCGCTTTCTTCGTTATCAACGAAGCTAACAGATGGGTTGAATCAGTATTATAATGAGATCAAAGCAGAAAGTATCGACGAAGCCTCAACAAAAATACTAGAGTTTCTTAACGAAATCGAAGCTGGATCTACTGCTATCGAGTACCTAGACGCATACATATATAAAAGGGTGAAATTTCACGCCAATAATAAGCCAAGAAAACTTCAAGGGCTGTTTGTTGATGAGTTTGCACCAATGAAAACCCGGGACTATAGTGCTGAAAAAGCAGTCATACTGTTTAAGGCGTTTGTATTCAGTTCCCGTTCAGGGCTTGCCACGGAAGTACCCGCAGGGTGGGAGATTGGTGAAGAAGAAGGTATAGGCTGGTTTGGAGATCTTATAAAATCAGAACCAACAATTTTCGACTCTCTGTGAAAAAACTAAGCAATTACATCAACTTGATCTTTAAACCTTGGCGGGTTTTTAGATAGATTAGAAACGTCCTGCATTCGGGTTATCATCTCATTATGCACGTATACGGGTCTAAGACTAATTCTTGAAGCCAAATAAGCTTCTGCTGAAACGGTACTTGGAGCTTGTCTCTTATTCGCTCTAGAACCATAAAAATTATTCCCATTAACCAAGTTCGAAGAATTTACATCATTAACAGGTGGTTTATCAGCTAGCAAAGCATTTCTTGATGGCATTATTTTTGCAACGGGTCCTGCTATATTCACAGATCCAGGACGAGTCCCCTGTATCCTGTTAGTATTATGACTAAGATCGTTTGTATGAGAAAGCATGAGGTTATCATACATGAAATGGGTAATTTGGCAATATATCTATCTAAGATATCAAAAAAACTGGTTAAAAAATGCAATTTGAAAAAGTAGCAAAGGCATATCGAAAGACGGATATGTTTGGGGCAGCTGAGGCCAGAGATCCTGAAACCGTTGTTATCATGGTGATGGACGAACTCATCAAAGCAGTGAAAACATTTCACAAGAACATTTCCATTAAAACTGGTGATCTAATCAGTCGCTCTAAAAGCTTTTCAAGAGCGATATCCGTAATTTACATGCTACAATCAAGTTTAGACTTAGAAAGGGGGGAGCAAATTGCTTACGACCTCTTCAGATTATATGAATTTCTAAGGATTCACTTAATCAAAGACCTAAGAACTGGATCTGTGAACAAAAGCTCAACCGCTTTGAATAGCATTGTTGACATTAAAACAGCCTGGCTGAACGTAGCAAAAGATTGATTGGATATGAAAGACTTAATTGAAAATTTAAGAGATATTTCGGATCGCATTGGTGCCGCGAAAAAAATAAGTGATTATGACGAAATACTTCACTTAGATCATCATAGAAAATTAATTCTTGATGAGATTTTTTCTAGAGGACTTAAGCAATTAAGCGAGGAAAATATCACAACCATAAAGTCAATTGCTGAAGAAAATGAGAAAATGATTTTAGAGATTTCAATAGCTGGAACAAAAAAAGCGGAATCTGCTCACAAAAAAATGAAGGCACTTAGCGGATACAATAAATAATATTTTCTCAAGCAAAAGGCTTTTCTATAGCCAGTTTTTTCATTTTTTCAATAAGGGTTGTGCGTCGCAATTTTAACATTCCTGATGCCTGACTAACCTGACCAGCAGAATTCTCTAAAGCAGCTTCGATCAAAACTATCTCTATATCTTGCAAATGGCGTCTCAAATCAATATTATCAAAATAAGAAAACCAATCCTTATAGTGATTAGGGTGAGGTAAAGGCAAATCTACCGAAGTATCATCTTGATCAGCCGGGATTCCCACTAAATCTGCAGCAGCATCCCATAGCGCGGAACTTTCTTCACTATATTCTGGGGCTTTAATTTTCAGGAGATTATTCTTTACATGGTCTCCATTTATGGATCTACCATTGAATAGCACACAGGCTCTCTCTATCAGGTTTTTTAATTCTCTAACATTTCCTGGCCAGGAATATTTTTGAAGTGCCTTCAAAGCGGTATCATCAAATGTGGGTACACTATTCGCACTACTAGATGTTTCACTGAAAAGCTCAAAATCTTCCAGAATTTTCATTAAAATTAAAGGAATGTCTACGGCCCTATCCGATAATCTAGGAACATCTATAGGGAAAACATTTATTCGATAAAATAAATCTGCTCTAAAATCTCCCCTATCTACTTTCAAACTGAGATCTTGGTGGGTAGCACATACCAGTCTGAAGTCTACTTTGATTGTTTTATTACCACCAACTCTTTGAATTGATTTATCTTCAAGAGCCCGAAGCAACTTAGATTGGAGCGAAATTGGCATGTCGCCAATCTCATCTAAGAATAGTGTTCCTCCTGCAGCTTGCTCAAATCTTCCAGCTCTAGGTTTGTCCGCACCAGTGAATGATCCCTTTTCATGGCCAAACAATTCTGACTCTAATAATTCAGATGGAATGGCAGCACAATTAACCGAAATTAACAAACCCTTTCGACCCGACTCGCTGTGGAGTGCCTTAGCCACAAGCTCCTTACCAGTACCTGTTTCACCAAGAACTAAAACAGTTGTATTTACCTTTGCCACCATCTTTATGAGTCGCTTCAGTTCCTTACAAGGACTGCTAGCTCCAACAATTAAATCATCAATCATTGTCCATTACCATTACGATTTCGCTACCTGTCATTTTTTTGAATAGCACTAAACCACAATCACATATTTTTGTCAAAATTTTGAATGTGTCTTCTTAATGTCCTCTCAATATCACTGTTATAGTGGCCTTAAACACCTAGCAAATATAAGAGTTTGAATAAATTTTTTATCAAATTTTACTTTTGGCCCACTTCTTGCCTTTTACATAGGACGGATAGAGAGGACAGACATGACATCAATCTATATTAAGAGTACTGATTTCACCTTAGCGAAACAGATAAAAGCTTCTCTGGAAGATCGAATAATCAATTCATCCTTAGTCCCAGAAATAGAGCCTAATAAGGTAGAAAGTGTCACGAGCAATTATAATACTTATGTATGCTCTTCAGCCTGGGAAAATAAATTGGGTGGGCAACCAGCTTTATTGGATGCTGCGAGAAAGTTACGCGCTAAAAATATTATAGTTGTGCATGAAGAAAGCGATAGTTACCAAATAGAAAAACACTTGGGCGGTAATCTCATCCGCTTTCACATAGGAAAAAATGATGCATCTACCAATCTTAATCAAAGCTTTTCAGTACAACTCCTTCTAAGCTTAATTCAACCTAAAGACAGCATGACAGCTGGTGATATCAATAGCCACCAACTCCTAAAGCTATCAAAGAAAGTTTCAGAAGCTGATGTGACTGTATTCATAAATGGTCCAACCGGCACCGGAAAAGAAGTTTTATCAAAATTCATACACAAGCATTCTAATAGAAAAGATAAAGCCTTTGTGGGGATTAATTGCGCTGCAATCCCCGAAAATATGCTTGAGGCTATTCTATTCGGTCACGAAAAGGGTGCCTTTACTGGTGCATCTACTTCCAACAAAGGTATTTTTCGGGCTGCGGATGGAGGAACTCTTCTATTAGATGAGATATCTGAAATGCCCCTTTCTTTGCAGGCTAAGTTACTACGCGTGCTACAAGAAAAAATAGTGACTCCACTAGGTTCTCAGCAAGAAGTCCCTGTGGATGTTAGAGTGGTAGCTACAACAAATAGATGCATGGCTCAGGAAATAAAAACAAATCGATTCAGAGAAGATTTATTTTACCGCCTTAATGTTTTTCCATTGCTAACAAAACCACTGGCTGATCGCCAGGATGATATAATCCCCATAGTCACAAACTTATTAATAAGGCATGTCCCTGACATCACTAAGATTCCATATGTAAATCCCGATGCCATTAATGCACTTCTAAATTATAATTGGCCAGGCAATGTCAGAGAATTAGAAAACGTAGTCCAGAGAGCCCTAGTACTTTGTTCAGAAGGGACGATATCTGAACTAGACATAATAGTTGATTCTACAGCTGGGGATAACTCAGTACAAGAAAATCTACGAGATCAAATTCTTTCAAAAGCTACTCAAATAGAGGAAGTCGGAAATGTCTAAGATAAATCCAGCAAATCTAGAAAACAAGGTGATGAATTTCCATCAAAAAGTCTTAAATCCAGCGAAAGATGCTCTGGGATCTCAGATACCAGAAACACCATTCACGGATAGAATGACAAATGCAATTCGCCAGGTAGCAAAAGCTCAAGAAGAAGCCGCAATAAGTGCTAAGAATTTTGAATTAGGTGTGGAAACAGATTTAAGCAAAGTCATGATGAAACAGCAAGTCTCTTCCCTTGGTTTCCAATTAACCCTAAACGTACGAAATAAAGTTCTCTCTGCATATAAAGACATTATGAATATGCCAGTATAAGAATGACAATTTTTCTGAATTCATCTAGGTGCTAAAATGACAGATACAACAGAATTTTCCGCAGCCACTAATAGAACTGATAATGGATTAGTAACCCAGACTAGCCGGCTATTAGCAAATGTGCAGAAACTTACTTCACAGCCAAGCTTCCAAAGATCATTTCCTGCAGTGATAGCTGTCATAGCTGTTGGGATAGGCCTATTGGTATATGCACTTTTACAACAGCCAGAGCGGACAACTTTATTTGCTTCACTCCCTGATTCAGAAAAATCTAAGGTAGTAGATGCTCTCAAGAATCAAGGAGTGGCTGTTACTCTCGATCCTGCAACTGGAGATATTTTAGTACCTGTAGATGACTACCATAGTTCGAGAATTTCCCTCGCAGCTCAAGGATTGCCGGCTTCCGTGCCAGGAGGATATCAAAGTTTAAGTGACCTACCCCTTGGTTCGAGTCGGTCTGTTGAGTTAATGCGATTAAAACAAACACAAGAAATTGAATTAGCAAGATCCATCAGAGAAATTGAAGATGTTATGTCTGCAAGAGTACACTTGGCTCTGCCAGAAAAATCTGTGTTTGTGAGGAACCAACAACCCCCTACAGCCTCTGTTTTTGTTCAGCTTCCTTACGGAAGAACTTTAGGTTCAAGCCAAGTTACAGCCATAGTGCATTTGGTATCTTCTTCAATACCCAATATGTCTAAACAAGATGTCACTGTTGTAGATCAAAATGGTGCTTTACTCTCAAAATCAGCAGATGATCCAGATAGTATTCTATCCGATAGTCAATTAGAGCATCGAATGCGCTTAGAAAGCATCTATAGAAGCCGAATAATTTCATTAGTTACCCCAATTGTGGGACCAGGAAATGTAAGCGCACAAGTAAATTTAGATATTGACTTTACTCGAAATGAAACCACTGAAGAAATAGTAGATCCTAAAAGCACAGCCACAAGAAGCAAACAAACTACTTTAGACGTATCAACAGATTTACCCGCTCGTGGGATACCTGGTGCTGTTTCCAATACTCCGCCTACCCAGGCTGAATTAAGCACCTCGCCCTCAGGGAATGCATCCGATGACAGAATCAGAACCCGTTCTTCAAGTGACATCGAAAATTTTGAAGTTAGTAGAACTATCTCAACCACCCAAAAGCCTTCTAACACAATTGTTAAGATTACTGCTGCTGTTCTTTTGAGAGAAACCGTAGCAATAAATCCAGAAACAGGTTTAGAAGAGGGACAACCTTTGCCAGCAGAAAAGTTAGCCGAAATTAATAAATTGCTTTCCGGTGCTATTGGTATTGACCAAGAAAGGGGCGATACATTAACTGTCAGCAGTTCTCCTTTTGTTTCTACATTGGAGGGAGTTTCCAAAGAATGGCACGAAATCCCTCTGATCAAGAACCTCCTAAAGCAGCTCGTTACAATATTAATTCTATCGATCGTGGCCTTAGGTGTTATAAGACCATTACTAAATAGAATTATGATACCGATAGGTTCTGGAGCTCCTGGTGAAGTATTAGTCGGCATGGAAGATGAAGTAGACGTAGACACCGTGGAAGTCCAAGAAGGAGAGTCTCTAGAAGATATAAAGGCTAAGCTTAAACCAAAGAAGCAAGCAATTTCAGCTGATATGCTAGACACAGCAAACACCTATGACGACAAGGTAGCGGTGATTAGAATGATAGTTTCTGAAGAAGCGGGTAAAGTTTCAAATGTTTTCAAGGAAATGATTAGTAAAGATATGGGACCGAGCTAAATGAGAATGCTTTTCCCAATACAAAAAATTTGATAAATTAACAAACAAAAGAGATCATAGAGGGCTCCCATGGCAGAAGAAAGCGTATTTGAAGGACTAAGTGGCACCCAAAAGTCAGCAATTTTGATGATGCTTTTAGGAGAAGATGAGGCTTCAGAAATTTTGAAGAATCTTTCTCCAAAAGAAGTACAGCACTTAGGGACGGCCATGTATTCCGTACAAGGAATAGATCAAAATACAGTTAACCGAGTGTTGGATGAGTTTCTAGCCATCATCAAAGAACAAACAAGCCTTGGTCTTGGTGCTGGTAATTACATTAGGAATGTTATGACTAAAGCATTAGGGGAGGATAGAGCTCAGTCCGTTTTGGGCCGAATTACTCCATCAAGTAGTGAGAGGCCAATAGAAATTTTGGATTGGATGGATGCCCGAGCAATATCTGAATTAATTGTTGATGAACATCCTCAAATAATAGCTTTAATTATTTCCTATCTTGACTCAGCCATGGGAGCCGATGTTTTAAACATGTTGCCCGAGGAGCTTCAACCACTCATTGTGGAAAGAATAGCAAATTTAGAAAATGTTCAACCGGATGCTATACGAGAGCTCGAGACGGTAATGGAAAAGAAATTTCAAGCAAATACTACGCTTAGAGCTTCACAAGTGGGTGGTATAAAAGCCGCTGCAGCCATTATGAACTTTACCAGCGGGGATACTGAACAAGCAATATTTAAAGCCGTAGCCAAGAAAGATCGTAACCTGATGCAGGCAATTCAAGAAGCTATGTTTGTTTTTGATAACTTAATTATGTCTGATGACAAGTCTCTTCAAACCCTCATGAGAAGCGTAGATACAGAAGATTTAGTCTTAGCCTTAAAGGGAACTGATGACGTACTGGCAGACAAAATCTTCAGCTGCATGTCAAGCCGTGCAGCTGCAAACATACAAGACGAAATGGAAGCGTTGGGTCCAGTGCGGTTAACTGAGGTACAAGAAGCTCAAAAACGTATAATTAATGTAGCAAGAAGAATGTCAGATGAAGGTACTATTGTCTTGGCTGGTAGAGGTGGTGATGATTACGTCTAAAATCGAAAAGAGAATTTTCAATGATTGATGAATTAGATAAGACCAGTGATTCTTCCTTGGCCGATGATGAGATAGCGAGTCTAATGAAAACTCTGTCTTCTAATAAATACCAGGGAAACTCTGCATTTCCAAAGAAGGTTGTAGAACCATTCAAAGCTTTACCGCTTACCCAAATTGCATCAAAAGCGGCTGGGAAAAACGATTCAGAAGTTTCCAAAACAGGAGAAACTAATAACAAATCAAGTGATCAATCAATCTCTGAAGATGGAAAGGTCGCTACTGATGTCAACATACCTTCAGAAAATAATATCCCAGCTGATGAGCAAAAAGATTCTCATGAAGGTGAAGATTCAGGCCAATCTACCTCACCTATATCACCTGAAGATCAGAATTTTGAACCTTCAATTGAAGAGGATCAAACAGTAGACCCCAGCACTTCAGAAAAAAAAGAGTTACCGGATCAAGCCAATGATCATACTACTGGTGTCCCTATCAAAGAGAAATTGTATACTGAGACAGAAAAAGAAGATGCCTATCAAAAAGGATTGGCAGAAGCCACCAAGAAATTTGAGTTTGAACAAACCTCTCTACAAAATAAAGCTCTTCTGACCCTTAACAGTTTAATCAAAAATTTAGAAACAAAGATAGCAATTGACACAAAGCCATTGGAAAAACAGTTGAAGGAAGAGATCCTAAAAATAGCAACCGAAAGAGTTGGAATTGCTATCAAAGAAATGCCTGAATCTTTTACCCAAAAAATTGAAAAACTTGCCCAAGGCATAAAAAATAAAGGCGATGTCTGGGCCCTAAAGCTTAACCCAGATGATTTTCAAGCAATTGACTCCTTCCTTAAAAATTCAAAAGATCTAAAAAAATTCACGATTTTCCCTGATGATACTCTAGCAAATAGCGACATAATTATTGAACTAGGTGGCGTATCCTTAATTGACAGTATTTCTGACCGGTATGACTCAAATGGGAAAGAAGGGACAAGGCATTTACAATTAGATAACAGCACCCAGCATACTGGCAGCAAACCAGAATCAGAGGTCTCTGAAGTTAACACAGATACCAATTTAACTCCGACACTAGAAAATATAGCTAACGAAACAGAAGAGCTCGGAAATCAAAGCATAGACCAAAAGAAAAGCATTGTTAAAGAAGATCCAGTGGTTTCACCTGACCCTAACCTAGAAAGTTCTATGCCATTGACAGAACCTGCTTTTGACCAGAAAGAAGAACCAGACAAAACAAACTCCATTGGAGAAGATGAAAAAAAAGTCGAGGACCTGGATACCGAAAATGAGAAACACAAAAATGATCAATAAGCCAATGATAGCCCAGACTATCAAAAACTAGAAACCTAAGAGCTATAGCAAATTGCATCTCAGATAAAATAGTTCAAACTGTAGAAAATATAATTAATGAACACTACGATTACACAAAACCTACTTGAAAATGTAGAAACTAACCTTAAGCCGAAGGCAATCAGGCTTACAGGTAAAGTATCTAAGTATGATGGTAATTTGCTAGAGTGCGATGGCTTCCCCGCAAATATTGGAGCGATTTGTGAAGTTGAAACAGACCTAGGTACAATGGAAAAAGCTGAAATTGTTGGTTTTAATGACGGTAATAATTGCTTGTCTCTTTTCCAGTCTGGAGCACAAATCAAATCTGGATCAAGAGTTTCTTTATTGGACGATGGTTATTCAATACCAGTCGGAACAAACTTGTTAGGTAGAGTAATAGATGCTCTTGGCAAACCTTTAGATGGAGATCCCAACCCCCTATTACGAGATACATGGCCACTCAATGGAGTACAACTGAATCCCCTGTTAAGAAACCCTGTCTCGAAGCCATTAGATGTTGGCATTAGGGGTATTAACGGCCTACTAACTGTAGGGCAAGGGCAGCGAATTGGGATCATTGCTGGTTCTGGTGTAGGTAAATCAGTTTTATTGGGGATGATGAGTAAGAACACTAATGCTGATATAATAGTAGTTGCTTTGATCGGAGAAAGAGGCAGAGAAGTTGGTAAGTTTGTAAATGATATATTGACCAGCGAAGCAAAAACAAGAACAGTAGTCGTTGCCGTTCCCGCTGACAGATCACCCCTTCTTAGAATAAGAGGAGCCAATAGGGCCACAGCTATAGCAGAGTTTTTTAGGGATTGCGGGAAAAATGTACTTCTTATAATGGACTCTCTAACGAGGGTAGCCCACGCCAGAAGAGAAATAGGTTTGGCTTTAGGCGAACAGCCAACAGCTAAGGGATATCCCCCATCCGTAGTTTCTTTAATACCAAAGCTAGTAGAACGATCCGGAACAGGTATTGGAAGCCAGGGCTCTGTTACAGCTTTTTATACAGTATTAGCTGATGGTGATGACACCAATGATCCAGTTGTGGATACCGCTCGAGCTATCTTAGATGGGCACATCTTATTGTCTAGAGAACAAACTCAACTCGGAATTTATCCTGCCTTAGATATCCCAAATTCGGTCAGCCGAGTCATGACCGAAATTACCAGCGTGGCGCATCAAGAAGCAGCTAACAAATTTAGGAGACTTGTCTCACTATATATGGAGAACAGGGATCTAATCCTTATGGGAGGATATTCAGTTGGTCAAGACCCCGAACTTGATGAAGCCGTAAACCTTTGGCCAAATCTAGTCTCATATCTTCGGCAAGAGCAAAATGTGAAGTCTGAACTAAAATCTTCGACAGTTGATCTAGAAAAAGTCATTAACGGCGATTCTAATGCGATCTAAAAGGAAATTGTTTGAACTCCTGGCTTTAAAAGAAAAAGTTGAAAGAAACAAATTTTTTAAGCAGGCTAAATCCATTGCCAGTGAAATGGAAAAAAATAATGCTATGAATTCTCAGCTCAAAGAAATATCAGCAAATAAAAAAGGAAGTGTGAAAACACTTACTGCCTTACAACTGAGATCAGACAAATGGTATGATTTCCAAATCCAAGAACAAATCGTTGCCACAGAAAATAGAGCAAAGTTCTTGAAGGAAGAGAATCAACAGGTAAATAGGAAAATAGTCCTACGAAACCAAAAAATGCGTAAATCACTTGAAAAGGCAAATATACAAAGAAAACTTGAGTTGGCAGATTTAGAGAAGAAATCTATTCTATCTTTGCCTACTAATACTAATAAGCGCCAAGGATTTAACTCTTAGAAAAATTAAACTGGCACTCAAATTGCAAACTTAATCCAGTAATGATAACTTGATTGTTTAGAAATTAATATGACAGAGATTTCTTCTAAGAGTGAAGCTAAATTCACTGAAGGGCTTAAGGGATTAGGCAAAAACCCTGATTCAGAGGGAGAAACGGGTATGTTTGATGCCCTTTTTGGCATGATTTCAGAGGTGGAAATAGAAATTGACCCGGAGGTTGCTGTTCTTGCCACCGATTTAACTCTCCAGGAAAAAATCAATCAAAATCCTGAGCTATTAGCCAATATAATAGCACCTATTAGCAGTCCAAATGAGAGTGAATCAAATAAAATAAGCGCCCCTAATTTACCAAAGCCAAACTGGGTATTCCAGGACACTTCTACTGANATGGAAACCTTTAAACTGACCCTAGAAATAAAAAACAATAAAGATCAAAATGGAAAAACTAGCATAGATCTGCTTAATAAATTAGCNGAANCCTTAAAAAAAGGAGTCGGGATAGCTCCTGAAAAAACCAAAAATCCNTCTGTGGANCANAAAGNGTTGAAACCNGCAATGATCGAAATTCCTTCAACCAAAGAAGCGAATGTCAACAGTGACAAAGAAATCATCGATAATTTATTAAGACGACCACTGCAATCTAAAAAAGTTGTCTCAAAAATGATTGCTGAAAAAGAAAAAAATGTAGAACTCTCTAAGCTATCAGAACAAATAACAGAAAAAATGCCTGAGAAAGCTTATCAATTGACAAAAGTCCATCAATCCCCTTCTGGGAAGGAAATGTTGAAGACAGATAATATACAAAGTGCTTCTATGACAAATTCAAATAATAATTCATCCATGTCGAGTAATACAAATTCTGGTGGGAACCTTGGTTCGGGGAATTCTTCTCATTCAAATGCACCCATGGTATTAGAGCATCTTAACATGCTTGAAAGATCCTGGGGGAAAAACCTGTTGAGCAAGGTGCAAACAGCCTTACAAAACGGAGACCAATCAATTGAGCTAGCCTTAAAACCAAAGAATCTTGGAAAGCTCAAAATTTCCCTTAGCTTAAGCAATGAAGGCGCCAAAATTAACATTGTTACAGAGACATCAAGTGCAGCTCTCCTTCTAGCCGAATCAGAGGGAAAGCTGTCACAGATGTTAGAAGGATCAGGCCTTAAATTATCAAATCTGAATACGGGTACTGAGCAGGATAAAAAAGGAAACCCTGAACAGAATAATAATGAAAAAGATCAAAATGATAACCAGCCCGGGCAAAAAGAGGCTGAAAAAAAAGAAGAACTGGAACCTTCACTAGAACTAGGTTCTACTACCTCACTTAACCAAACCGTCAATCTCATAGCATAAAGGAATCTGTCATGGCTGATGAAAATACAGAAGAAAAGAAAAAGGGTGGTTTACTTAAGTTGCTAATGTTTATAGGTGGCGGAATATTGTTGATAGGAATTGGTCTTGGAGTTGGTTTTTTTCTTTTTGGTAGTAAAGCAGCCGATCCTTCTGAAGAAATCGAGGAAATTATTGAAAGAAAAATGAAAGAAGCTGAGGAAGCAAAAGCAGCCCAAGAGGCGTCCGAAGCTGATCCTGACAAAAAGATCGCTCCAGAAGTTGAGAATTTTGTGACTACCTATTATGAATTTTCGGGCACGTTCACAACCAATTTAAGAAATTCGACAAAGTTTCTTCAAGTTGGTATAGGTGTTTCAACACAATATGATGATACAGTTATGGCTAATGTTGAAATGCATCAGTTATCTCTAAGATCGGAGATCCTAGGCATGATGAGCGAATTTTCTGAAGAAGAAATACAAGGAAAAGCTGGTAGAGATGCTTTGTCAGCCGCCATAGCTGAAGCAATCAACAAAAAGCTTACAGAGCTGGAAGATTTTGGCGGTGTTGAATCCGTTCATTTTACTTCTTTCATGTTGCAATAGATAGAAGGGCGGAATCCATTGGTATCATCAAGAAAATTATCGAGTGATGAGGTCGATGCTCTCATAGAGGGTTTGCAAACAGACGGAGAATCTGCAACCAGTTCTGATGTCTCAGCTTCTGCAAATGTGCGACCTTTCAAATTTGGTTCAGATGACCTAACACTGCTAGGTGATTACTATGCACTCAGAATGATAAATGAACGCTTTGCTAGATTCTCAAGAGCTGTCTTTTTGCCGATGTTAAGAATCCAACCCAGGATTTCTTCATTTCCACCTGAGGTAAAAACCTTTGACGAATATACATCAGGGATAGAAAGCTTTATGAGCCTTACAGCCAGTCGGCTTGAAGAATTGCGCGGTAACATGATGACGGTAATGGATCCTACGTTTATTTCAATTCTAACAAATTCTTTTTATGGAGGGCAACTGGGGCCTGACAAAAGTAAGAAGACTGAATTCACATCGACAGAAGATAGGCTTATTGAGATCATTTCGGAAGGGCTAAACCGGATGCTGGAATCTGCTTGGAAAGATTTAATGCCAATCAATCTTAGTGTGCAGGGTAGAGAGGTAAATCCTCAATTTGTTTCTTTTGTAGATGGTTCTGAACTCGTAATTATTTGTTCTTTTGTTGTTCAATTACCAGGAATGGATGCTGCTAATTTTGATTTAATCTATCCCCTTCAAACTCTTAAACCTATCGCCTCTCTACTGCGCTCTAAAGTACAGTCCGATGTCGTAGAAGACGATGTCTCCTGGAGAGAAAGGCTTGAAAGAGCAGTATTAGAAATCCCCTTAAAAATTAGTGCCAGACTAAGTGAACCAGTAGTATCGATGAGTAAACTTATAAATGTAAAACCAGGTGAGGTGATTCCAATTCAAATTGGAGAAGGCGTTGAAGTTAGGGTTGAAGGTAAGCCTATTTTTCTAGGTGAAATGGGGGAAGTATCTGGTCAATCTGCAATCAACTTGAATAAACGTCTATCATCATAAGGTAATACCCAAAATAGGAAGGGATATAAAATGGCTGAAGAAAATTCAGAAGAGACAAGCACTACAGAAGATGCTATTCCTGCAGAAGAAAGTAACTCACCTGAAAACCAGAGCCCTTCTCCTCAAGGTGGGGGAACAGAAAATCTAAGGGTTCTGGAAAATATTGATGTAGCTCTAACTGTCGAAGTCGGAGGAGCTGAAATAAAAATCCGGGAACTTCTAAGATTAGGAGAAGGTTCAGTTGTGGAATTAGACAGATTAGCAGGAGATCCCCTCGACATACTAGCTAATGGTACCATGATAGCCAAAGGGGAGGTTGTGATGGTTGGGGAAAGATTTGGGGTTCGCTTTACCGAAATAGTTGATCCTGAAAAACGAATGGAAAGTGTTTGATTAAGTGTCATTTCTCTGACACCCCTATTCCATAAATCTACTAGAAATCCAATATATGTGAGATTTCATAGCTTTTAAGATTTTGGCACATTTTTTGCCTCTTATAAAATAAGAGGAGTAAAAAATGGATATCGAAGGCATTAATTTAACTCAAATAATTACTGTTGCTATCTTTTTGTTAGGACTTGTTGCACTGCAAATCTTCCTGACAAAAAATAAAGGCAGATTTTCCAACACCTGGAAATCCAACAAAAGAATCCAATTGATAGAAGAGAAAGCCATTAGCTCTTCAGAAAAATTACGAATAGTTTCTGTAGACAATAGTCAGTTTTTGATTATCTCAAATAAAGGAAAAAAAAGCTCTGTAATCCCTTTAAATCCATTAGAAAAAAGACCAGTTCCAAAATCTAATAGGAACGACATGAAGATTAAGAATGAGGGTGCCTCTTATAATTTTAAAAAAGATTCAAGAGTAACAAGCTCAACTACAGAATCCAACCTATCGTTGGAAAGTCCCAAAGCTCATCAACTTAGTCAAGCTATTCAAGCAGCTAGAGAAATGAACCCAGCAGTGAGTTATAAAAAATGAAGCAACCCAGCCTTTTGATTATTGGAGTGAGCACTCTAATACTATTCTTAACAATATCTACTCCAATTCAGGCAGAAAACGTTTTGCAGAATTTTGGTGTGGGACTACCTGCAATTAATGTTTCTGATTCCGCAGCAGGTCAGACCACTTATTCCCTATCCCTTCAAATACTAGCTTTAATGACAAGCATCACGGTTCTGCCTTCATTAATTCTTGGAATGACGTCCTTCACAAGAATAATTATTGTCTTATCCATATTGCGGCAAGCTATGGGAACTCAGCAAACTCCGCCAAATCAAGTTTTAGTTGCAATAGCATTATTCCTAACTCTTTTCATTATGTCACCTACTCTATCAGAGATTAACTCAACTGCTCTCAATCCATATTTGGAGGGCAATATGCCCGCAGAAAAAGCATTAAATGAAGCAAGCGATATTGCCAAAGATTTTCTGGTCTATAATACACGAAAAAATGACTTACAGATGTTTGCAGACATGGCTGGTGATGCTACCTATGAAAATAATTCTGAAGTGCCACTGCCAGTACTTTTACCAGCCTTTATTACTTCAGAATTGAAAACTGCTTTCCAGATCGGGTTTCTATTGTTCCTACCCTTTTTAGTCATTGACATGGTGATTGCTTCAACTTTGATGTCACTTGGAATGATGATGTTAAGCCCAATGCTAGTCTCTCTACCATTTAAATTACTGTTGTTTGTTCTGGTAGACGGTTGGGCAATGACCGTGGGATCACTGGTTGCCACTTACTCAGGAAGTTAGGGGGAATATATGGATTTTGATTCAAATGTTGAATTCTTAAGACTTGCCTTTTATCAAATAATCTTAACAGCTGGTCCATTGCTAGCCGTTGCACTTGGCGTTGGCCTAATCATTGGTATCGTACAGGCAGCAACAACAATCAATGAAATGACCCTAAGTTTTGTACCAAAACTTGTCATAGTAGTTTTAACATTTGCTCTACTTTCAAATTTCATGCTTGTGAGTTTGACAGACTATTTCTACTTCATTTTCGATAGAGTTGCAGGATTAGGCTTCAGCTAAATGTTAGATATATCTCAAGCAGACATAGGCTTGTTACCAGGATTAGAGCTTCCAATCCTTTTGGATACAATACTCCTTTTCTTCTTTTGTAGTATTAGGATAGCCGCTTTTCTAATAGCCTCACCAATTTTTGGAGCTGGGTATGTGATATTGCCGGTAAGGATTTTGTTTGGGATGGTATTGACTTTGTCTGTTTTCCAAAATCACAGCATCGTACTGGACACCGAAACAATGGCCTCTGCGCTGGGTGTAATTTTAATCATAAAGGAAATAGCTATTGGGTTGAGTGCTGGTCTTGTTCTAACCATCTGGTTTTCAGCCGCCTCTTTAGCCGGAGAAAAGATAGCTAGCACCTCCGGTCTAGCTTTTGCGGCACAGGTGGATCCTAATACAGGAGCATCAACCCCAGTAATCAGTCAAATTTTTATGCTATTCTTGTTAGTCGTATTCTTAGCCATTGATGGCCATCTAATCGTACTAAGAACTTTGCTAGATAGTTACGAATTCATACCCATAGATTCCATTCCAACCCTAGGAATCTTGATAAAATCTGGAATTGGTGCTGCGGGTTCAATGTTTTTAGCTGCTACTGTGATTATGTTACCAGTTTCGATCATTCTTTTGATGGTCAATGTGTCAATAGGAATTATGACCAGGTCAGCCCCTACTCTCAACCTTTTTTCCTTTGGCTTTCCTATAACATTACTTGGGACATTTATTTTCTTATATCTTTCTGCTTCCACCATAGGCTTTGCTATGTCTGACCTAGTAGAAGCTTCTATACAATCAATGCAAGATATGATCTGGAGCATTAGCAATGGCTGAAGAAAGTGAAGACGGTCAAGAGAAAACTGAGGAACCCTCCCAACGGAAGATAGAAAAAGCCCGGGAAGATGGTAAGGTATTAAGTTCTAAAGAATTGTTCGTATTCAGCAATATCTCTATGGCCCTAATCGTTATGTTTGCGTTTTTCCTAGTAGCCAAGCAATATTTATTTGAATGGGCAGACCTTTTCGTCTTTGAAAACGATGGAAGTTTAGATGATTTAGCTGCAATTAAAACAACCTATGCCCTATGGTTTTTCTTGAAGGTCAGCTTGCTTGTGGGAACTCCCGTTTTTCTAATAACAATAGGAACACAACTCGCCGTCGGTGGAATCAATTTTGCTCCAAAAGCAATGGCCTTTAAAGGAAGTAAATTGAACCCCATTAAAGGCATGAAAAATATAATTTCTCTCAAATCTTTAGTGGAATTGGGAAAATCTATTCTGAAAGTGGTCCTACTGATGGGAACCGCATCCTATGCTATTTATTTATCATTACCTCAAATTCTTCAAATGCCTGCAGGCAGTATAAGTTCAGCACTTGGTGAATTAAAAAATATTTTTCCCCTCTTACTAATTTCTAGTTTAATAGCCTTAGCAGCAATAGCTGCTATAGATTATTTTTGGCAAAGACATCAGCATATGGACTCACTTAAAATGTCAAGACAAGAGCAGAAGGATGAATTTAAACAAACAGAAGGGTCGCCAGAGGTAAAACAAAAGATAAGACAAAAGCAGATACAAGCAAGTATGGCCGCTTCAGAACAACGAAAGTCTGTAGAAAATGTTTCTAATGCAACTGCTATTATTACTAACCCCACCCACTTTGCTGTGGCCCTTAGGTATATTGTTGGAGAGCCTGGGGCACCAGAGGTCATAGCTATGGGAAGAGGAAAAGTGGCCCAAGACATTATTGAGGTCGGGAAAAATCATCGTATTACGACTTATCGTAGTCCTCTATTAGCTCGTGCGTTATTCTTCACTTCTGAAATAGGAAAAGAGATTTCAGATAAGCTTTATAATGCAGTAGCAGTTGCTTTAGCCTACATATATAGAATAGATAGAGGCGAATTAGTAGAAGAGCCAAAAATAGACCTTCCGGAAGATATGCGGTTTAATGAAAATGGTCAGATAATTCAAGGAGAGGAGTGATCCATGCCAAG
Source organism: Paracoccaceae bacterium (assembly GCA_002699695.2). GTDB lineage: Bacteria > Pseudomonadota > Alphaproteobacteria > Rhodobacterales > Rhodobacteraceae > CACIIZ01. Next base: position 24,774 of record PACC02000069.1, read on the forward strand.
AAGGTATCATAAAAGCTATGGTGATTGGATAAGTACACTCTCATTCTTTGGTGTATCAATATATGCCTGCTTAAAGGGCTTTGAGTTTTGGGATGAAAGTATCTTCATAAAATCAATTTTACTCTTTATTGCCTCTGTAATGTGTTTGTTAGGATCTTTGCGTTACCCTTTAGCCAGGTTTTTTGATGAAATAAATAAGAGAAGACAATGAAAAAGATTAGTGACACTATAATTTGTCGTAATTGCAGGTATTTATTCATCACTCACGATAAATTCAGGCCTTGGGGTTGTTCAAACTTTGGATTCAAGTCACCAAAGCTTCCAAGCCATATAGTTTTATCAACGACTGGCATGAAATGTGCTTACTTTAAGAAAAAGGATTTACTAATAAAAAAGAAGAGAAATAGAAACCGTGGTGGGAGATTAGCATGAGCGCAGAGTTAGATACAATTGAAGAAAGTATAAAAATCGCGTTGGATGCAGCAGATGCTGCCACAGACATCACCTCAGAGTATAACAAGGTCAAAAGAGAACATAAAAAATTGGAGGCGAAAGTGAAGCAAATCCATCGCTATACAACTATAATATTTGGAAGCTCAATACTGGCATCAATTGTGGCTATTGGTTTTTCATCAGTAATATATTTCAGATCAATGTCTGATTTGTCAGTGATGACCACGACTAACCGTGAGGCCCTTGTAATTTTTGCTGAAAACGTTGATGCGGTTAAAGAAACAACTAATAACCTCAGAATGGCTATGGACAATCAAGCTCTGATCCAGGACCAGAATAAACGTGTATTAAATAAAATAGCAGTCATGAGAGATGACTTCAAAAGTACAACTGAAACCATGAAATCACAGGTCATAAAGGCTAATGAACAGCTATCAGGTGAAATAGCCAATTTTAGTGGTCAGCTCTCCAGTACTGTTTCAGAGACGCTAATCTCTCAAATGAATGGTCAACTTGCGCAAATAGAAGCCTTAATAAATGGAATTCAAGATGCATATACTAGTTCCCTGGAAGGTGTAACTACCACCCTTGCAGATAATAAGACAATGCAAGGTATAGCTGATACCCAAAGCCTCCTGGCAACGCAAATCAAGTTACTAGAAAAAAAGAATACGGAAATGATTAAACAACTGCAAAGCCGTGATAATCATATTAAATTTCCTTAAGTTATGCTATTGAGTTTGGGACCATGGTTGAATCAGTCGACAATAGTATCATAAACCAAGATGAGGATCCTGCAACAACGTCCACTCCCTTGGAAACAGATGGCACCCCATATCTCAAAATTGCAGAGCATGGCAGATCTTCAAGAACAAAAGCTTTGAAACTAAAAGTAGAAGACGTCATTGTTGCAGTTGACGGCACTGAGTTTCGATCAAATTCAGATAATCTTGTCGATCTATTATCCAGTGAAGACGATGGCAAATGGCTCTTGACTATTTGGAGAGCAGGAACATTTTTTGAAGTTTTCACCAGAGGGCCACTCGGAGGGGTATTAAAGTTTACTTCTGAAGACGAAGCAAAGCTTATTTCTACCAAATTCAACGAAAGACCCCTGATTGAAAAATCTGAATTTAGAACTTTCGAAGTTCTAAAAGATATGAGTAAGAAATGTGATGTATACGATACTACCTTTTCACAAACAGCTGTTGTTCTACCTCCTATATGGTTGGCCCAAAATAGGATGTGGGAGCCTTTTATAGCTGTAATGTCAGTTTATTTAATAACATTTAATGTAAATATTGTTTTGTTTATATTGTCTTCTCTATTGATTGCTGTTTATTTCAAGCAAGGCCAAATTACTTTGAGACGCAGTTACAGCATGTTTCAGGATTTTCAGATGTGGGCAATAGTGGCAGCAACCGATGAGGCAACCGTTCAACAAAAATGCCGGGCTTTTGATCCGAAATGTGATTTTGTACGAAGCCTGGTAGGGCCTCCTGTCAAAAATGATGCCGATCAAAAGCAAAAACCTAAAAGACGAAAAAGTGGGAATGTCTCCAGTACTGCTCCAAGTACATACTAACTCATTGGCAAAAATAAATTTTTGTAACTATGACATAGAATTTAGTCAGAATCCTAAGTATGGATCAGGAACTTTTGGTTTTTGACACAATTAATGACTAGCTCCTGGTCTCAATAATCAGTTTTTAACTACCTACTCATAGATACTCTTATTAATATTATTACCAAAAGATAGCGGCAGCTCTTAGCTATTTGGCACTTTCAATCACAATCAAATAATCTTCCTCATTCTAGTCCTGTTTCTTTTCAAACCGCATTTAATCACTTGTCAAGGGATCAAAGACTTAGTGACCAAAAAATATATTGATTATGCTAGAGTAAGACAGAATGTACACGTCTAGAATATTTTAAAAGATTTAAGTCTTTGATCATGATTGGCCTTCATTTAAGATTCGGATTCACTGTTACTCAAACTTGAGGATCAAACTTTTAAATATTGTCCTAATAATGTTACTACCTTATCAAGATCAGAGCTGACTTGAATAAACTCAACCCAATATTTACAGCTAATGAATGGGTCAAAGATCCAGCCATTTGATGTGCATCAATATTAAAGAATCCTGCAAATTTGATAGATATATCCCCAATAAAAATAACATATTGCTTTAGCTTAGAATGCTAAACCTGACACACACATTGGACATGGAAGAACTCAGAAAAATGTCATCCTGACTCTCTTCAGATTGTGCATTTTCCAGAGACTACGTATCTTATCATAACTCTAATAAGAGTTCACAATTAACAAATTAAAAATGTCAGAAATAATTAGAAGGAGTCCTTTTGCACTCAGAAATCTATTTCGATTTCTATTCTTCTATTCTTTGCCCTACCTTCAGCCGTATCATTACCCTTGATAGGCTTAGCTTCTCCAAAACTTATAGCCTGCATTTGATCCGCACTGATTACACCCGTTTTTTCCATTTCCTGAACAACACTCGATGCCCTAGCCGCAGCTAAATCCCAGTTATCTCTAAAATTTGAACCAAACTTCAAAGGCACATTATCTGTGTGACCTGAAACCGTGATCTTACTGTTTTCTCCTACACCTTTGGTAGCTATTTTAGCCATGATGGATCGTGCTTCCTCAGTCAATTCTGCTGATCCTGAAGGAAAAGCACCTCCAGCCCCAACGGTTACATAAACTTTCCCATCTCGCCTCTCTACCTCAACTAAGCCTTGACTTATTTCTTCCTTGAGTGCTACTTGAAGGTTGTCTTCTGCTATTTGCGCCTTCTGATCACCTGCAGAACCGCCCCCAGTTCCACTACCATCCTGCTGCTGGCCATCGGAGGAGGATCCCCCATCAGAGGACGAACTATCGTTACTCTTGGCGGCAGCCGCCAGTTCAGCTAATTTTTGCTCAATACCTCCGAACAGAACTTCCTGTTCAGCTTTTCCAGAAGCCGCTCTAGCTTCTTCAAGAGCCTTTAGGGTCTCTTCAATTAGTTCAGCTGTATCCTTCTTATTTGCGTCTTCAATATTATTGAAATTTACAAACACTTTATCGCCCAAAGACTCTATTGTAACTTCGCCTTTGCCAATGGCATCTTGTAACGCCTTTGCCAATTCAGCGGTCTCTATTTCTCCACCCTCAGCATCTTTATCCTTTTCAGCATCTTTATCTTTTTGCTTTTGTTCTAACTGAGGTTTTTCAATAGTGGTGGTTTGTTGCGTCATTTGTTTGGTAACAGACGGACTGGGAGAGGGGCTAAAATTTAAGGATAAAACAGTGGTTCCTTTGGGTTGTTCAACTACTGGAACAATTCTTTGAACACCAAATGCATTCTTTAATGAACCAGAGATTTGCTTAAATTTTGGAACATTAAATTCAGCAAAAGATAAAATGAGAACGAAGAAGGCCATAAGCAATGTAGCCATATCCGCAAATGTTGCCATCCACGCAGGTGCACCCGGGGGAGGACACTTGGGACATTCCTGCTCCTCTTCCTCTTCTACTTCTTCGGTGGCCTCTGCCATAACGTGTATTTATCCTAAAACTAAAGTTTAAACTAAATTGTTGTATTTGAGCTTGTTCTAAGCAGCCTCTAATTTTTCTTGCATCTTAGGCGGCAAGTTCGCAACCATTTGATCCTGGATATTTCTTGGTGATTCTCCTCTCGCAATGTTTCTCAATCCTAAAACCACCATTTCACGATATACCACTTCATAAGCCGTATAACCTTCCAACTTAGTTTTCATTGGAAGAAAAAGAACATTGGCAACAAATGCACCATAAAGTGTTGTCAGCAAGGCCACCGCCATTGCAGGTCCAATAGCCTTTGGGTCAGCCATATTACCTAGCATTAAAACCAAACCCACTAGAGTTCCAATCATCCCCATTGCCGGGGCAATATCAATCCAAGCCCCAACAACACCTTGGTTTACTTCATGACGTGCTTTCATAGCTTTAATTTCTTGAGTAAGTTGAGAGGTGAGTTTTGCTTCATCAGCGCCATCGACAAGCATTTGCATCCCTTTAGAAAAGAATTTATCTGGAACTTCTTGACCTTCCAAAGCCATCATTCCATCCTTTCTAGCTATTCCAGCCAATTCTACCATTCTCTCAATGAGTTCATCTTGTTTCTTTACTGGTGGAAAGAACGCCTTTGCCATAACGCCAAAACTGCCTAGAAAAGCTGGCAGAGGTGCGCTGTACATGACACCAAACGCTGTTCCTCCAAAAACGATTTGTACCGAGGGAATGTCGATAAATGTGTTGATGCTACCGCCAGCTGTCATAGCGACAACAATTAAGCCAATCGCTCCAATAATTCCTACTAAAGATGCTATATCCATTGCTCTATTTCTTACCTTGGTTTAAAATTTTGATTAGAGTTTGCAAGAATAGTACCAACTTATCATCCAATTACAACAATAACGGTAGAAAGCATTAAGCTTCTAAGCCAGTTATATTTATGATATAAGTTCAGAATACGCTAATTCAACAAATTTTGTTTGTAAAACATAGCTTAAAGAAGAATTTTTATGAACCCCTATCTAAAAACACTCACTTCAAAGATCCTTCTGATGTTTTGCCTCTATAATTATGGCTTTTCTGGTCAAAATGATCAATTTTACATCAAGGAACATTTGGTAATTGATCTGTATACTGCTACCGAATGGATGAGATGCAGTGTAGGTCAGAGGTGGAATGGTGAAACATGTAATGGGCAAATAGTCAACCTTAATCATGACCAAATGGATGAAGTAATAAAGATGGCGGTAGAGCAGTTAGGTGCTGGTTGGCGACTACCAACTAGAAAAGAACTTGAGTCTTTAGTATGCAAAGATTGTGGCATACCAAAAATTGACAAGAACATTTTTCCTAATACAGATCCTGTACCTTATTGGACTGGAGAAAAGAATAAGTATGCGAAAAGACATTACTGGTCTGTAAACTTTTACACTGGGAACACTTATGGAAGGTTCTATCCATATCAAAATTTGGCTGTCCGTTTAGTTCGAGACCGATAAAGGATCCAATCTAAATCTTTTTATACTTTTTATCCCAATACCAAAAACAGAGTTTAGCCAAAAAAACAGCAACTCCAGAAATTATTATAAAGTTTCCAATATTTTGAGTTGTTATGTAATTCAAGTAAGCTAGCTCATCTCCTCCCAAGAGTCCCAAAATGATAACTAACAAAACCATCCCCAAGAAAATCCTGAGTATCATGCATCTGCGGCACGGTGCTCCTGTATCCTTCGAACTAGAAAATCTTTTCATTCTTTAAAAGCCTCATTTTATGTGTACTGCACTTAATTGCAAGACTTATGCAAATTATAGTACCAATTTTCCGAAATAACCACAAAATCTGTATATTTTTTTGACATTAAAAAATCTAGTGACAATTGCCTGTCTCATAAATCACTGTATTTATTGCATTTTTTTGTCATTATGTTGACAAAATACTTAGTCAAATAGATTTTTTGATTTGTCCTTTTTTTTCCTTAAAGTGAAAGAAAAAGGAGATTCACATGCAATTATCACCTTCTCTCAATATAAAGCAGCGGCAGTCATTAGTTATGACCCCTCAACTGCAGCAAGCAATAAAACTACTGCAAATGACTAATCTGGATTTGACTCAGTATCTAGAGGAACAAACTTTTGATAATCCTTTTCTAGAAACAGAAGACGATGCAAACGCCCAAAAACCTGACCCCATCGATAATAATAAAGAAACTTCGCCAGAAGTTCCAAATAAAGTCGAAGTGGACACATCCTTGGAAAATGGTAGTGCCATAGCAGATGACCCGACCAAGCACGAGGATTACGATAACCGTTTTGATTGTAGCTTAGTAGAATACGATGGTAGCTCTGGGCAAAGCGGTAAAGGACCTGGAAATGATGAGCAAAAAGAGAATATTATTGAAGCCACCGTTGCAGACCGCCCAAACTCGCTCTATCAACATGTAGAAAACCAAATCCTTCTAATATTTGACTCTACTGAAGAAATTTTTGTAGCTATGAAATTCCTGGAACATCTGGAACCTTCAGGTTGGTTAGAAAAATCTTTAGATGAGATAGCATCCGAATGCGGCATCGATTCCACCATGGCAGAAAAAATCTTGATTAAACTTCAAGGTTGTGAGCCAGCTGGATTATTTGCTCGGAACCTGAAAGAATGTTTATTGATACAAGCAAAGACAACTAACCATAATTGTGAAAGTTTAGAGATCTTACTCAAAAATTTAGAACTGCTAGCAAAAGGTGATTTTAAAATGTTGGCTAAAAAATGTGGCTGTGATCCAGTTGACATAACGCGCTATCTTAAAATCATAAGGAGCTTTAATCCAAAACCAGGGACTATGTTCGAAAATGATCTCCCACATATAACTTCTCCTGACTTAATTGTAAAAAAAGCAAAAGATGGTTGGTCCGTAGATCTCAATAAATCCACCTTACCAACGGTCTTTGTTAATGAGAGTTACGCACAAGAAATAGGAGCCAAAGCGACTATAGAAAAAGTAAATAATAACTTTGCTAGTCAAGCATTGGCTTCTGCTAGATGGCTTAAACGTGCTTTAGAGCAACGAAATACGACGACTTTAAAGATATCAGCTGAAATTGTACGCAGACAGAGAGACTTTTTGGAAAATGGTCTAGATTTTCTAAAACCACTTTCACTTAAGGACGTTGCTGAGGCCGTCGGGATGCACGAAAGTACCGTCAGCAGAGTTACAGCTGGCCTTTTAATGAACACACCTAGGGGGACTTTCACACTAAAATCTTTTTTCAGTGTTAGTATCCAAAGCAGCTCCAACGGAGTCGGAACATCCGCAGCCGCTGTACGACATATGATAGGAAAAATGATTTCAGAAGAGACTCCAACTAGGCCCCTGAGCGATGATACTATTGCAAAAAATATTAGCAAGAGAGGAGTTAGACTAGCCAGGAGAACTGTGGCTAAGTACAGAGAAATTTTGCACATCCCATCTTCGTCTGAAAGAAGAAGAAAGGCAAAAATGGAAATGTCATTAGTTTAAAGATCATCTTTCTGAAATATTCCAAGCAAGTATGAAAACATTTTAGTTATGCATCAATTAAAGATCAAAGGTCCCCTTCGAAAAACATTTTTTACAGCTAAAATTCTTATTCAGAAACTATTACCATAATCGCTAGGATTCATTTTGATCCTTTTCATGTGATGCCTTATCTTTCAAAACATCAATTATAGCCTTAACATGTTCTTCGCTAATATCATATCTTTTCCGAAGTTTCTCAATTTTAGCTTCCTCCTCTAAATCAATTTCTCCATCCTCTAAGGCTGATGAAATCTCTGCCTCTACAATTGCTTTTCTCTCAGCTACCTGATGTGCAAATGCATTGGCAACTATACCAGTGAGTAATGCTACTGAAAAAACACCCATAATAGCTGTGAAGGCTCCAATTATTTTACCTAATGGGGAAATGGGAGAAACATCTCCATACCCAACGGTAGTCAGTGTAATTAGGGCCCACCACATCGTTTCTGGTATGGAGCTAAACTTGTCTGGCTGGACACTGTTTTCTGCTACGTACATTAACGATGAAGCAAAAAACAATGCTAGAACAAAGAGATACGATGCTGCCGCAAACGAAGATCGTTCATGATTTATTGCAGAAAACAAATCTTCCAATGCACTTGAATAGTGTGAAATTTTCAGCAAACGAAGTAGCCGAAGAACTCTCAACCAGCGTAAATCAACACTGAATAATAATGGCAACAAACTAGGTAGAATCGCTAAGAGATCGATTATGCCCGTAAATCCAAAAATATATTTTAATCTTGCCTTAAA
>PACC02000103.1 GCA_002699695.2 Paracoccaceae bacterium
TTTTCCCAGTTAATCTTCCTGTATCATAGATAAAACCTAAGTTGTGATGAGAGATTAAAACTCCTTTTTCCGCAGCTTTTTCATACCATTTTACCGCTTCCTGAACATTGACATCTCTATCAATGCCATTATCGAAATAGAAACCTATTTGGTGAAAAGCCATAGGAAATCCTTTTTCAGCTGCTTGCTCGTAAAATTTAAAAGCCTCATTAACGTTTTGCTCAAGACCCAATCCATTAAAATGCATATAGGCAATATTGTATAATGACCTAGGATGGCCGCGTTCAGCCAAAGGCATTAATTCATTGTAAGCAGTCTCATAATCGCCATCCAAAAGTGCTTGCACACCTTTGTCGTCGATATCGGCCTTAGCTAGAAATGCCGTGGACATAAATAAAATGAAAAAAAACAGTAATCTACTCATGAATTTACCCCAAATAATAGTATTAAAAGAAACGGCTTTGACTAAAAAAGCCCTATTCACTCTAAAACGCAAGTCATTTTATCTTTAGAGTCACTAATCCTGTACCAAAAAAGATACCTTGTCATGTTCAGTACGTGTAAAAATGGCATTTCTCCTCAAAGAGACCAAAATTTTGCCACTTCAATTCCCTGACCAGTTTGTTTTTTTTAAATACATCATAATATTTTGGATTGAAATAAATTATAAGACAATTGGAATTCGTTTCTTCCAGTTTTGAAACTAGATTCTCTAATCGTTTCCTATCAAAAGGATTAAAAAGAAAAACAGTTAAAGACCCGATCGGAAAACTGTAATCTTCTACGTCACAGCATGTCAATTTCACGTTGTCTTGCCCCTTAGGGATATTTTTCTTGCATAAATCTATTAGTTTATCAGATATATCAATACCAATGACGTTTGGAAAACCCAATTCTAAGGCAAGAATAATGGGTCTTCCCAGACCACACCCGATGTCAACAAACGTTGATTGCGGGTTCATGCGCCTTGCTAACCTTAAAACCTGCCTAAGCCTCCTATAACCAACGGGCTGATATTTATTACCAAGATGACTAGAAACACCCAAATCACCTAACTCAAAGTTTTGTTGAGTACTGACACCCCTTCTACGATCTTCAAGCAAATCAAAGAAATGTAAGATCGGAACATAAAACTCTTGCTGGATAAATTTTGACAAACCCATCTCTCTAGCCGAATTAACAGCCTTCAAACAGAAAAAACCCCAAGTTTAATTGATAATTCTTATTTCTTTGCCTTATAATCGTCAGCATACTCTTTCTCAAATGCATCTTGGATCTGTTTTAACTCTTCAAGAGCGGCTCTTATGTCAGAACTATCAATAACGTTTATTTCTACCCTTTTACCTGCTCGGGAAAGTTTTCTATTTAATTTTCTATGCTCTATTTTCTTAAAGCGTTCCACTTTGAATGTATTTATTGGCCTAACAAAGCCTTTAGGGGTAAAGGTTTTATGTTTAATAACATCCAATTCATCCCCTACAAGATTCTGGGTAGTTTCATCTATGACAATTTCTCCAGGCTCTGCCATGCCTTGTAATCTAGCTGCCAAGTTAACTGGGCTACCCAATACTGTGTAATCCAATCTTAGATCTGAACCAAAATTTCCTACGGTGCAAAAACCGGTGGAGATACCCATTCTTACCGTCAGGCCATCGGTCAAGCCCAATTTTTTCCAGTTTTTTTGCAGTTCCATTACTCTTTTTTGCATTCTTATCGACATTTCAATAGCGCTAAGGGCGTCTTCTACATCCCCTTTAGTTTCAGGATCACCAAAAAAGATAAGAATGGCATCGCCAATAAATTTATCTATTGTGCCTCCATATTCCAGTGCTATAGCAGACATTTCAGACAAATAGGAATTAACAATAGTAGCTAGTCTCTCTGGCTCAGTAGAATCTGTAATATCAGTAAATTTTACGATGTCAGAAAAGAAAATAGTGAGATTTTTTCTAGAGTGCTTTGACTCTACCATTTCCTTGTCCTCAAAAATACTTTGATAGATTTGAGGAGACAGGTATTTTGCCAACCGCGTCGCCAAATTTTCTAGTTGAAGACTTTTCTCTTTAATTAAATCACTGTCACGTTCCTTTTGTGCGATTAATTCTTCTCTTTCTTTTCTAAGAGCCCACTCGTTCGTTCTATCAACGAATTGTCCCTGTACCCCGTTAAGGAAAGAGAAATCGTCATTCCTTGTCTTGGCAGAAAGTAATGAGAACATCCGTTCTTCACCATCAATAATTATTTTAATCTGTGGTATTAAGACCGACCCCTTCTCTTCAATTTGTGATTTAAACTGTAAAATCTGTACTTCAGGAATTCCAAGTTGCTTCAACACATTTGGAAAATAAGCATTGGTAACATTTCCTAATATAGGAAAAAATTTCGCAAAATTCTTATTTGTCTTCTTTATTTCTAACTTTTCATTGGCATAATAGGCAGCAGTAACGGCATTCTCAAAATTAAAAAAACTTAGATCGACTACTCTCTCTCGGTTGATAAACTCTTCTATATCCAATCCATTACCTCAATTCATATTGTCATATATGTGACACAACTCATTTGGTTTTTTTTTCTCAAGATCGAACCCTAGGCTGTAACTAAATAGGGGATTAAATAAGTAAGAATTATTTTTTTGCATGGGGGAAATTACCCACTAGATTTGAATCTCCGTGATATATCATATACGAATCGTCCCAACAACAAGAGCCGTCAGAAATGCTTTTCTTGGGGTTCCATGACCAAAAGAAAGTTGCATAGATGTAAAGCACTTCTAAAAAACCTTTCTGCAATTTGAACCAAGGCCAAAAATAATCATGGCAAATCTTTTAAAACTTCTCATTTTCATATAATATTTGTCTTAGCAAACGGAAAACTAGATAAACAAGTTGGCTCATAAGCCGTTTTATCGTAAAGCCAATGATTTTAATATATAACCATTTAATAATTAAATCCTCAAGCAAGTTCAAATAAATGAATTATTTAATGTTAACACTTTTTGGTATTTCTATGGCATCGGGGCAACCACATGAGGTGCGCGGTACAATGGTTGATATGGACACAGGAGAGGTTTTATTAATTTTCCCGGAGAAAAAACAAATTAAGAACCTTAATATAGGTAAATTAAATGTATGGGGAAAAGAAAAGAGTTTTACTAATGACTTAACCTTAAATCCTGGTTCGAACACGGAAAACCTTAAAATATTTGGTGGGGTAGCTAACCAATCAAAAAGTGATTCCATCTCTTGTAGTTCTGGTGGGTCTTGTGACGGTGGTGTTTCTTTGGAAAAAAGTACTAACAATAATTATTAAATATTTTCAAAACGCTTGAAATTGAGTAGATAGCACCCATATGCAAACTGTGGTCGCTTACATAGGGCCACAAACAAACCAAGGTTGAGTTGCTTTAAGGACTGAACCTTATCTTGCTTAAAAAAGGAGAAAAGCATGACTTTTATAACTAGTCCATTAATAAAATCTTTTGTCGGATTCGATAATTTATTTGATGAATTTGACCGAATAGCGAATTTTAAGGACCAATCCTACCCAGCTTATGACATAGAGAAAGTGAGTGATACGGATTATAAAATCTCACTAGCGCTTGCTGGATTCTCAGAAAGAGATATTAGTGCTGAGATGAAGGATGGCATATTGACAGTGACGGCATCCTCAACGAAAGATGAGTGCGAACCTACTTCTTTCATTCACCGTGGAATAGCAAAGCGGCCGTTTAACAGGCAATTTCGACTAGCTGAAAACATCGACGTTTTAGATGCAGAGTTGGTAAATGGCATGCTAGTCATTTCTCTGCACAAAAATATTCCTGAAGCTGAGCAACCTAAGCAGATTGCTATTAGAAGCTCTGCAAAATCTTTATCTAAAAAAGCTGCCTGACTGAAAAAGGCTTTTGTAAAATTAAAGGACCAATTTAATAATTGGTTTTTAAAAGAGGGTAGTTCTATACCCTCTTTGAATAATTCCCTTAAAAAACTTGAATTTAAACAACCGAATAGTCCTTACTTTTAAGGGCTATTCTCATACCAATTCTTTTCATTAATGACACAATTAGCTTAGAACATTTTATAGAATTTATGCGATAAGACCAGGATTCTAATGGTAAGACCATCTGTTAAGGCAACTAATTTAGCTCGCTGGCAAACTCCTCGACTTTTTTCCAGTCTGTGAACTCATAAGTTCCATTCATGTCAGTAGGTCCTCTTGTAATATACATTATCAACCGAATGACATGTTTGTCGAAAAACCCATATTTGGGATAATCTATTTTGCCTGCAAATACTCCTAAACCATCAGGATTCCAAGAAGTGGCATTAAGAAATTTCTTCAAATATGGGTTTGTTGCAGGACTGTTTTTATTTGGTTTTCGAGCTACAACGTTAACTGTAAAAAAAGCTGTTCTTTTCTCTTCCAAGATTTTCCTATTCAGTTCTACAAACTTGTGAACTGCTGGTTTATGTTTGCCATATCTGATACTGGCACCAAGTATTATATGATCACACTTTTTTAAATCATTTTCTGAACACTCTGGTAATGCTAACAGTGAAACTTCTGCTTTTTCATTTAAAATTTCCTTGATTCTTTGGCAAATTAACAAAGTCTGCCCATCAGTAGTAGAATATATTATTAGTTTTTTTTTCATGTAATTTTAAGTTTTATTTAGAAAACTAAATAACCTTGTTCCAGTCTTTTTCCAATTGAAATCAATTTCCTTTGCTGAAATTACCTCGCAGTGACTCAATCTTCAATTTTGAAAAAAATACCTACTTATTCTTCTGTAATGCCCTGACCCGAGAAGACAAGATTCTTATCAATCCTCTTATGAACGGATCAGAACTTTCTATTTTTTTTTCAAATTGATCTTTTGAAATTGCCATAATCGTAGCTGATGACAAACATCTCGCATCAGCCATACGAAGTTTGCCCTCTATAACACCCATTTCCCCAAATATCTCATTTATTTCTATCTTATGGTTTGGTTGCTGTGTTTCATTGGTTGGTAGAAAAATTCCTACCTCGCCTTCCATTAAGAGAAATACTTTATCGGAATTATCACCGGCCTTAAAAACATATTGCCCAGTATTGTAGGTAATTTTCTCCATTTATGCCTCTTTAGTTTTACGCTCTATCATGAAATTTCAAACTTTGTATTTTCCTTAGCGAATTTCACTCTTCCTGGCAATAAGTCTCGAGCCAATTGATTAAGTTCCTGGTCTTTCCTTTGTGGAGAATGATGAGTGATAAAAAGTAAATTTGGATTACAAGTAGATGAAAATGCAATTGCCTGTTCGATGGTACTATGCCCCCAACCTTGCTTATCCTTATGTTCTGAATTTGTAAACATACCATCCCAAATAACTAAATTGGAATTATCTGATGCACCTTGAAAATACGCGTCGAGTTTTTTGTCCAATCCATACTCGTGGTCTAAACCGCAAACTATAGACCTATTCCCTACAGTTATCTTATAGCCTGCCGCTCCACCGGGATGAGAAAGTGGGAATGTTTTTATAGAAAAAAAATCAATTGCCGCCGCCTGAAAAGTTTCAAAATTCATAACGTTAAAAGCAAGATTACCTCCGATTAAATCCAGCGGGAATAAAGGCGGAGTAAAGGCCGTCGATAAGGCCTCTTCAAGTCCTTCTTTTCCTACTAGACCTGATCCAACATGAATCTGATTTTTAGTAGAAAAGAGTGCCTCATTGAAAGGTAGTCCTTGTAAGTGATCGTGGTGAAAGTGAGAAAAAATCAAAAAAGTTGGCTTCTCATCACTAATTTTGACATTCTTAAATCCTGAGCCAGCATCAATTATTAACTGAAAGTCTTTAGAACTTATTTCTATGCAAGTAGTATTGCCCCCATACTCCAAAAAATTTTCTGATGGAATCGGGATTGAACCTCTCACCCCGTGAAATTCTATTTCCATAAAAACCCCGCATTTGACCAAATCACATGAGCGAATTACTTCATTCCCTCCATGGTTATTTAGCTACTCTATAACATTGTAACAAAAAAAGTGAAAAGGATAATTTAGACCAGCCATTTTGAATTACATATCTTTATTTGGCAAATAATCCTATACTAAAACTAATTCCAAATACCTCAGGGTATCAGATTGATAAGTAAAAAACTCCCCTCCAAAAAGAGGACCAGACTGATGAATGTAGTCAAATGGATGATGCGGATATTAATCACCATGATAGGGGCATTCTTCATACTTATCATACTTCTTAGATGGGTTAACCCCACCACCACATCTGTAATTATTTCAGAAAAAATGACCCTGCAAGATAGTATAGAGTTGGAGTGGACACCTTTAGCTCATTTAGGAGACAATATTTTATTATCAGTAGTGGCCTCAGAAGACTCAAATTTTTGTGCCCACCATGGTTTCGATCTCTCTGAAATCTTTAAAGTCAGGAAACAAGGCACCCTGAGAGGGGCCTCAACGATTAGCCAGCAGGTTGCAAAAAATCTTTTCTTGTGGCGTGATAGATCTTGGTTGCGAAAGGGGTTGGAAGCATTCATAACAGTTCTAATTGAAGCCTTCTGGCCAAAGAAAAGAATTCTAGAGGTTTATTTAAACATTGCTGAAACTGGGAAAGGTTATTTTGGCATGTCATCAATTGCAATGAAACGCTTTGACAAGAAAACTAATGAATTATCTTTGAGACAAGCCTCCTACATAGCTGTAACACTTCCGAATCCCAAGAAAAGAAATGCTGTAAACCTAAGTCAAAAACTAAAAAATCAAGCTAAAAGAATACGAATAGGTGCTACTACTCTCAAAATGGAAGGAAGAGCTTCTTGCTTTCTGAATAAATAAAAATTGATATAAATCTGTTAGGTAAATTCCTCTAGAAAAAAAAGCATACAAGAATGAGCCAATGACTAGTGAAATAAGTAAAACTGTTTTTAAGTGGGTCACTGAAAATGCTGCGAATCTGTCTAGGTGGAATCAAATTATCTGGAATCTAGCTGAACCTGCCTGGAGGGAATATGAATCAGTCAATTTTTATATAGATATCTTGAAGAAAAATGGTTTTAAGGTAGAAAGAAATTCGGCTGGAATGCCAACTGCATTTTATGCAGAATGGGTCAATGGTAAAGGACCTAATCTAGCAACCTATGCCGAGTATGATGCTGTTCCAGGACAGTGCCAGGCAGCCACAACTTATCAGTCACCTAGAGATAATTTGTCCCAACACGCTAGTGGGCACACCGATCCTCACTCAGCCCTTGGAATTAGTGCACTTGGCGGTCTACTGGCTACGAAGGCAACAATGGAAAAACACAATATTAAAGGTACGCTTTGTTTTACCGGAGAACCTGCAGAAAAATTGAGAGGATCTAAACCAATACATGCTGCCCACGGTTATTATGATGGTTTAGATGCCATGATAAGCTTTCACCCATGCTATATGATACCATGGTGCAACACAGTCCGCTGGAATATACATTGTGGTGCAGCCTTTGCAATGATTTATCGCTTTGAAAGCCTTGAACCAGAGAACTGGCTAAACCGACAAATTGACCAGAATGCACCAATCCCACAATCACATTCAGAAGCAAGGACACCTGGTGCCAATGATGCACTTTTTCTAATGTATTCGAGCTCTCGTAGCCTTAGAGACTCAATGCTACCCCATAACGGTAGCTGGTCCATGAATGAAATCATTTTAACTTCCGGTCAAGCAACTGCCGACAACTTAGCTCCTCAAATATCAGAATTACAATACATGATTAGGGTCCCAACTATTGATCAGGCTCAGAAAGTGATGACTTTCCTTGATAACAATGCATCAGCAGCAGCAAAAATGACTAATTGCAAATTTAGCAAGCACTGGGTTTCGAAATCACGCCCTGGTCTACCCAATCATATAATTTCTAATTTAGTTTTCGAGGCTTTAAAGGAAGTTGGTACTCCTGTGTGGGGAGTGAAAGCTAAGCAAATAGCCAACGATATAAGAAGTAATCTTGGATTATCCAAAACCAAAAACCCCTTTTTGGAGGAATCCGAAAAAATTATAAGTCCCAAAGTAGCTGAAGAAATTGTTCGCAGAGATTTACCACCCTCACAGTTGAACTTTACATCAGACGATTATACAGAAATGTGCTGGCACGTGCCCACTGCCAGATTATACATAGCCAGACCAATGTTAGCTCCAGTCAAAGGTTTTGCATTTCCCAATTGGGTTATGAATGCCCTCGGTGGTATTCCGGAAACAATTGATCCAATGATTATGACTGCTGCAAAAACCATAGGTTTGTCATTTACAACCATGTTGGCATACCCCGACAAACTAAAGAAAGCCAAAAACGAATTCACCAAGAGAACTGGCGGAGGTATTCATGGATCCAAATGGATTCCACCTCTATGCGATTATGACCCACCAATTCATTTCGCGTGGCCAGATTATATTCAAACCAAAACTGGGAAGGAATGGCGGTTTTCCAGTGTAGGTTATTGATTACTCGTAATCATTTTATAAAAATTGAATAGGAATGGGAAATAATGTATTGATGTGTAGATGTCCTTAACTCCAAAGAATATAAACTGGAAGCCCTATGAAGTAATTTATTCAGCTGGAGATGATCCAGATGCTGTTTATTTAATCAAAGAAGGGACAGTTATCCTATACACCCCTGATGGACTAAAATTAAATGAAATTGGTGATAACGAGATCTTTGGTGAGTCGTCGATTATCTTAAATACAAAAAGAACAGTCACAGCAAAAACCGGTAAATTTCCAGTCTTCGCCAGTTATATACCTAAGATAAGTTTCTTACAGCTTATGGAAAAGGACACAGCGCTAGCCGCCATAATACGAAAAACACAACTGAGGCTAATGGACTCAAATACTCAAAGCCAAGACTTTTCTAATGAAATAGAAAAGTTGGCCTCACTAATTGAGAAAACAAAGTCAGACACTACCAAAATTGACAAAATAATCGAAGGAATAAGAACTAAATTGAATGCGAACAAGTATATGGATTAACATTGATTACTATTGGGCGCTATATATAAGAAATACGATTAATACTTAGAATAATGTTAAAAATCTCAAATTTTAGAATTAATGATTATAATACCTTTGGCGAATACCGTGAAGGAAAAGTTTATCCCGTTTCAAAAAAATTTAGACTGGAGCATCAGTCTATTAGATCTGTAATAGAAAAAAATGCCGTTGATGATTTAAGAAGCAGTATTAAAAAAGATGAGCAAGGATACTTGGTTCAGAGTGTACACATGTTACCTCCGATTTGTCCAAGCAGTCGAATTATCTGTGTTGGGTTAAATTATCCCAAAAAATATGTGCTGGCGTCCTCATTGGGCGAACACGCTGAAATGATTCTTTTCTCTAAAGGACCAGATTGTTTTGTTGGTTCTGATTGCCCCATAATAGTTCCAAAGGGACATGCAGGACAATCACTTGATTATGAAGGGGAATTAGGTCTCATTATTGGAAAACCAGGTAAGAACATAAGACGTGAAGACGCTCACAAGCATATTTTTGGATTCACTATTGTAAATGACGGTTCCGTTCGTGATTGGCAGAAACATAGCATTTTTGCTGGAAAGAATTTTGAGCATACTAGCTCCTGTGGGCCATGTGTCCTCGTTAATCAAAAGGAACTTCAACAAGAAACTTTTCTACTTACTACAAAACTAAATAATCAACTGGTCCAAAAAACAAAAATTGGAAAAATGATATTTAAGTCTGCAGAAATAATTGCTTATATTTCCACAATTTTTACTTTAAAACCAGGCGACATTATTGCCACTGGGTCTCCAGAAGGCTCTGGAATGAGCCATGACCCTCATCAATTTCTACAAAATGGGGATTTTTTAGAAATTGAAATTTCAAATATTGGTGTGTTGAGAAATAATATTCTAAGCTATGAATAAAGTGATTTATGAGTATTCCTGAAAAACACTGGTGATTAGATTGATAGACCTCACCTAAATGAATTTATACATGTTGTCTAAATTTATTTCTCCTTTTGCATGAACAATTTTGTTTTGCAACCTCTGCATTCCGATTATCCATTGATCGTAATCTTTGTGTTTGCGTTCAAAAAACTTTATTAAACCAGAATCTGTAAGGATTAAGAACTTTTCTTGGAGTACCCCATCAATAATTTGTAGTGCTGCTTCATCGGCAGAAATTAAGTTCTTAGCATCTCTCGGCAGCTTGGTGTCTTCAAAACCAAGCATGGGTGTTGCCACGTACTGAGGGCATGCAGCAGAAACTTTGATCCCCTCATGACCATAACTAATTGCTAATGACTCAGCAAAGCTCAATGCAGCGCTTTTGGTAGCAGAATAAGCTGGTGCTCCTATCTGTGATAGCAGAGCTGCAGCTGATATTATCTGAAGGAAATAACCTGATTGCCTTTGGATCATTTGAGGTAAAACATGCCGAGCTGCATAAACATGTGACATAACATTAACGCACCAAGATTTCATCCAATATTCCTCATCTAACGCTAGAGGGACCGCTTCACCCTTAAAGAGAATTCCGGCATTAGAACAAAATAGGTCTATTTGACCTAATTCGGTTTCTGCATGATTTACTAGAGCGAAGACATCCTCCTCATTTGCTACGTCACATACATTATAGGAACATCTCAATGTCTCCGCAACAAGACTTAATTTTGGTTGATCTATATCAGCTAAAAAAACGTTTGCCTTCAACTTGACAAAATGGCTAGCCAATGCCTCACCTATTCCACTAGCAGCTCCAGTAATGACAATGTTTTTTTTTGCTAAATTCACACATGCTCCAATATTTTTTGATTCTATACCCAGTTAAAGACTTTTCCTCAAACGCGATCCTACGCTTTACGGAAAAATTCGATAATCCTAATGGCCCTAAACCAACTTTTGATAACGCTCGTGAGAAATATTCGAGCCACATGCTATTATAGAAATGGCCTTCTCCCCAACCATTTCTTTCAATGGTCCTAAAAGCCCAGCTAAAGATGCTGCGCAAGCAGGTTCAACCATAAAATTCAAATTGTCCCGCATAAGTTTCATTGCTGAAACGAGTTCTTCATCCCTAACCCGAACAATGGCATCAACAAAATTTTGGGCTACTCCGAAAGAATAACTCATAGCCATAGGAGCACCAAGACTATCAGCAATTGTATCCACTGTTTCCAGTTTAAGTGCTTTTTGGCTTTGAAAACTCCTATACATAGAATCAGCTCCTTCAGGTTCTACCCCATAAATAATTGTTGAGGGTTTTGACTGCTTGATTGCTGCCGCAATTCCTGAAATTAAACCTCCACCACCAACTGGTATTATTGCCACTTCAAGTTCTGGGAAATTTTCAATGATTTCGAGCCCGCACGAAGCTGAACCAAGGATCATTTCTTTGGAATCGAAAGGTTGCAAAATGACCCTGCCTTCTGACTTAGCGATGCCTTCCATCGTAGAAAAAGCTTCTCCTACGTCGGCACATAAAATTACCTCAGCTCCAAAGTTCCTACACCCCTGTATACGAATGGGATCTGATTTTTCAAGCATAACAACTTTTGCATGCACGTTAGCACAATTTGCAGCCCAAGATACAGCTAAAGCATGGTTTCCTGCACTGACGGCAACTACTCCAATTTCTTTTTGTTTTGTTGAAAGTTTGTTTACAGCTAGGAGTGCCCCTCTGCTTTTAAAGGATCCAGTATGCTGAAATAACTCAAGCTTCATCCTGACATCAGCGTTCTTTGGCATAAAATTTTTAATTTTGGTACTAGAAAGCTCTAACATAGGTGTGTTCACTATTTTACCTACAAGAAAATTCCTCGACTCTTGCATTGCCTTTAAATCCAGACCTTTACTCAAAACTACCTACCACCATATATGCTACATTTGACAATAGTCTTATACATCATCAAGTAGGAACTGACAAACTGAAAAAATCTAAGCTATATCTATAATAATTAGAATCACACTATTTATTTAGTTTAACGCTAAACTAAATACCTGAGTTCTCCTATTTTTACTCAAAACCTATCCATACTTATAAAAATCACTTCAACTATTAATATTCCTAAAAATATCCTAAGATTTAGTATGAACTTTTCTAATATTAATTTTTCTAGTCTATTATACTTAGTAGTAATATTGGTAATCTTGCTAGTGCTATTGCTCTTATCTAACAGAAGACACTTGAATAAAAACCTACAAAATTTATCGATTTGGTTTCTGATATTTTTTGGAGCGGTAGCCTGCTACTATATCTGGGCCGATATTCGCTTAGACATTCTCCATAAGCAATACGAATTACAAGCACCCTCTAATGGCAACTTAATCATTCAAAAAGCTCCTGATGGTCATTTTTATTTGACCCTAGAATTAAATAAGAAACCAATAACATTCCTCGTCGATACGGGAGCAACACGCACTCTACTTTCTAAAGAGGATCTAGCCTACTTGGGTCAGAACATCAAAATTCAACCCGAAATGACACAACTTGATACAGCAAATGGTTCTATTTTTGCAAAAAAGGTAACCATTGAGGATGTGAAAGTATATAATCACCAACTCGGCCCATCAGAATTGTTGGTTGTTTCCGAGGATTTTGAGGGGCCCAATAAATCCTTGCTCGGTATGGATTTATTAAATAAGTTTAAACATTTTGAATTCTCTAAAACCCTCTTGAAAATTCACCCGAAATAGCACTATTTAAAATAAGGTTAGTTTGCGGAAAAAATTAGATTTTCTTTTTCAACTTCCCAAATATTGCCTAAACTTCAAATCAGAAGAGCTTAGGAATTCAGCTATGTCTATGGGACCAATAACTTGGCCATCATGTGTAAAAATAATTTTCTGATTTAATTTAATGGCATCATTAATGTCATGAGTAACCATCAAAAGTGTCATATTCTCTTCGTGCACAAAATCCATTATCAAAGCCAACATTTCTAAACGTAAGGCCGGACCTAAACCTAAAAAAGCTTCATCCAATAACAGTAATGGTTTGCATCGAAGCATAACTCTAGCCAGCGCTATCCGAGTTCTTTGTCCACCTGATAGTTCAGAAGGCTTTTTAGTAATATATTTCTCTAATCCCACTTTTCTAATCGTTTCAAATACTTTGTCCTTTTCGGTAGGATCTAATTTTAGGTTGGCCTTCAATCCTATTGAAACATTTCTTTCAACATTAAGATGCGGGAATAAATTATGATCCTGAAATAATACACTAACAGGTCTCCTTCCAGGAGATAAACTAGTAATACTTCTTGCATTCCATTCCACATCACCAATGTTGACAGGCAAGAAACCCGCAATAGTATTTATTAAAGTTGTTTTTCCTGACCCAGAAGGACCCACAATGGCTACTAGTGAACGGTCTTGGACTGCAAAATTTGCGGAAAGTTGAAAGTCTTCATAACCTGTTCGTAAGTTTCTAACGCGAAGCATAATATTTTCCCAACAGGTCAAAGAAATAGAAAAGGAAGAAACAAATCATGACAAGCAATAAGGCAGCACTAAATGCATGTTCAATGCGGTAGGACAGCATCAATCTGTATATTGCTAAAGGCAATGTCTGGAATTCACCAAATGAGAAAAATGTTATCACTCCTAGATCTCCCATCGATAAAGCCGAACCTATCCCAAAAGAGAGCCCCATAGCTGAAGACACCCTCGGAAAAATGATGTTTCTAATCCTATCAACTCCCTCGATGTTTAAGCTATCAGCCAGTCTACCCAAATCTTGTTCAACTGCTCTTACTGCAGGGATTAATGCGCGTAGCATGAAAGGCAAGCCCATAGTCACATTCACGCAGATAACCAGTAATGGGGTAAGATATTCATAAGAAATAATTGGTTTTAACATAAGAAAGATACCAGTTCCCATTACTATAGGCGAAGAGGCCAAAATGAAAATACTAAGTATTTCTATGTATTTGCTATAAGCATTAGATACTGAAGTAGCAACCCATAACGAAATAGAAAATGCTATGAGAACTCCAAAAAACCCGGATAGAAGCGATAGAACCAGTGAATTTAATGCAGCCAAATACACGGAAGTTTGTAGTTCAAAGAAACCACCTAAGCCATGGTAAAATAGTAGTAAGAGTGGCACTAACAAAAAACAAAAGATTAGAAAGATCCACACGTAGTCAAATATTCCTTGTTTAAAGAATGAGGAATTATTGATCTTAACTTTTAAATCCAAAGCCTTGAATGACGAATTTTTTATACCTACCATCAACAAAAGGAATGCGACTGAGCCGCACATCATGAACTGAAAACAAGCTAAAGAGGCAGCTTTAGAAAAATCTAACTGAAAACGTACCGCCTGATAAATTGCAACCTCCAATGTCGTTGAACTCGGGCCACCACCTAAAGTCAGAGCGATAGAAAAGCTCGTGACACAAACCAAAAATATTAAAAGAAATAACCTAGGAAAAGCAGATTTTAACATGGGTAATTCAATGTGACGAAAAAAATCAGCTCTCGTGAAATCTAGAGAAGCTGCAAGTTTGAATTGCTCGTTTGGAATTTCATTCCAGGCAAGTAACAATATTCTGACAGCTAAAGGTAAATTAAAAAAAACATGCGCTATGAGGATTCCTGTTAAACCATAAATTGTTAGTTTGGGAAGGCCTAGGAAAACTAGTAACGAGTTTAAGAGACCATTATTGCCAAAAACTAAGATGAGACCAAAAATTGCAGCAATGGTCGGTAAAATAAAAGGAATTCCTAAAAAACTGACTAAATATTCTTTTAATAAAAAATCTCTTCTGAATAACGCCCTAGAAATGGGGATTGCCAAACAGCAACTTAAAGTTGAAGACAGTATGGCTTGTTTCAGGGTAAAAATAAGAACAGTAAGTTCATAACTGGATAAAAACACTAATCTTTCCCCAGACCACACAAGTGTAACGGCAATAGAACCTATTGTCATGAATGTGAGAAATAGGAGCGATAGTGTAAAAATTATATTATTGGCGTTTATCTTGACATTATGGTGAGCCATTCATCTAACGCGATTGAAATGAGTTTACTAGCTTCATCCTCATTCAAGAACAAAGCTTTGGTGGGATAGGGTAAATCTTGAAACTCTGGTGGCCAGCTGCTTTCCTGAAGCTTGACTGGATATGACCAATTTGTAAGTGGAATTATGCTTTGAAAATCCGGTGATAAAATGAATTTCATAAATTTATCTGCTAAATCAGAGTTTTTGGATCCTTTAACCTTAGCTGCAAGCTCGAGATAAACATAATGACCTTCCTCCAAAATCAAAGCAGACTTTGTATTATCATTTTCTATAATTTGATGATATGCTGGTGATGTAGAGAAAGATAGTACCATCTCAGATTCACCAGCTGTGAACATTCCATAAGCTTCAGACCAACCTTTCGTTACTGTCAAAATCTTTTCTGATAAATTAGACCAAATCTCAGAAGCCTTATTACCATAAATTGTCTTAATCCATAAAATAAGTGCTAATCCAGCTGGAGAAGTTCTAGGGTCTTGTATTATGATTTTATAATCTCGAGGATCATTGGCAAGATCAACAAATGTTGTTGGCGGGTCAACAATTTTAGTGTTGTCAAAGACAAATGAAACATAGCTCCAATTGAACGGTAAGAATAGATTGTCCTCCCAATTAATTGGAAGCTCTGGCATTGGATCTAAAATATTGTGCGGGGCTAGCAATTCTAAATTTCTGGCTTTCAAAGTAATGTCAGAATTCAAACCAATCAGAATATCTGCTTTGGTTTTACTTCCTTCTAACCCAAGACGTGACAGGGGATCACCTGGCACAAATTGTAATTCACAACTACAAAAATTTTCAAAAGCTTTTTTAATCTTGGGCCCTGGACCCCATTCGGAAGTAAAGTAATCAGGTGCATAAACAGTCAAAGTTGACTCAGCCTTGGCAGTAAAATTAAATACAAATAGAAAAATTATTGACAGTAATATTTTGTTTTTTTGCATTACAAAACCCCTAATAATAAAATTACTTCGTATGGACGGAAGCTAGGGTTTGAAACCTTTCCTACGCCGATACTACTCGGTTCAGGTTCAACGGGTTTGAAATTTTCATCTCAGCCAGAATAGAGGCACCCCGAGGTTAGTTGTCACATAATCTACTTGAAAAAAAATTTCAACTACTTTTTGTCATCAAATAATTGCTTGCTTACTATTAAAAGAATAACCTCCTGTGTCGTTCATTCAGTGGTATACTGTGTTGAAAGTGTGGAAATGACATTTAAAAAATTGATTCTTAGTACGCTACTGCTCTTCAACCCTTTGTTACTCGGGGCAGCTAATTCGGAGCCTTGTTCCGAGTGGACAGAAGGCAATCCAATCCTTCAAATCAAGCCCTATTGGGAAACAGCAAAGTCAGAAAAAATTATTGCCTGTCTTAAAGAAGGAAAGAGCTTAAAAACAAGAGATTCTATGGGAAGAACAGCACTCCATTTAGCAGCTCAATACAATCAAAATCCAAAGGTGATCAAATTATTAATTCAGGCTGGGGCTAATTTGGATGCTAGGAATGCTTCGGGAGGCACCCCTCTTCACGATGCGGCTATGAGAAATCCAAATCCCTTAGTCTTAGAGACCCTTATAAGAGCCGGGGCCAATATTAATGCTAAAAATAAGAATGATTGGTCTCCTCTACATAGTACCAAGTTCAACAAAAATGACGATGTAGTCAAATTGCTCATACAATCTGGAGCTACAATAAATGCTGTAGATGACATGAATAGAACTCCTCTGCATTTGGCCGCTCCATTTGGTTCTTTACAGAAAATTATGCTCCTACTGAATGCAGGTGCTGATGCTAATGCAAAAACCACCTATGGAATTACGCCTCTTCATGGAGCAGCCGGCTGGAATACAAATCCTCAAGTTATTGAATCTATAATAAATGCAGGTGGAAAAGTTAATGCTGGAGCAGATATGGGGCGAACTCCCCTTCACGAGGCTGCAAAATGGAATAAACATTCTTCAATAATTTTCACTCTTATCGATAATGGGGCTGATATTTTTGCCTTCGATCATAAAGGTTCTGATATCTTTGAAATCATTGAGTCAAATATCAGACTTAAAGCAACAGACGGTTATTGGGATGTAAGGGAACTACAGTTCAAATAAACTAATTAATAGCCTACTAATTAGAAATTAATAAAAGTCAGTTTGCACCTTTGCTATCTTTAGTTTAATAACTGTTGTTGCAAATTAGCTCTAATCGGGTTGCAAAATATTCATGCGAGTGTCTCAAGCAATTGAAAAAAGAATAAGTTGTCGAGCTTTTTCATCAAAATGCGTAAGCCTAAGTCAAATAAAAACCATTCTGGAAAAAGCTACAAGATCTCCGTCGGGAGGAAATTTACAACCTTGGCATTTATTTGCTGTAAGTGGAAATGCATTAAAAAATTTGTTGATAGAAGTTGAACAAGAACTAAAGTCATTTCCTAAAGGCCATACAGCTGAATATCCTGTTTATCCTAAAGAATTAGCACAGCCCTACAAGGGAAGACGATTTAAATGCGGAGAGGATCTGTACTCAATTCTTAATATTGGCCGAGAACAAAAAGAAAAGCGTAGAGAACAATTTGCCAGAAATTTTAAATTATTTGACGCTCCAGTTGGTTTGTTTGTTTTCATCGATAGAAATATGGGGCCACCTCAATGGTCAGACGTAGGAATGTATTTACAAAACATTTTTCTGCTTGCAAAAGAATATGGTTTGGATACCTGTGCACTAGAATCTTGGGCTGTTTTTCATCAATTGGTGCAGAAACATGTGAGTGCACCAAAAAACCTAATGTTATTTTGCGGAATTGCGGTAGGTTATATGGACAATAATAACCGGATAAACACTCTAAGGACCGAACGGGCTTCTATAGAGGAAATAGCTGACTTTATAGGATTTTGATACTTACTTTTCTAAGAAAATACTTCGATAAAACTGAGCACCAGGTCTAGCTTTTTAGAAGGGTCTGGAGTTCAGCACAATAAGGGTTCCAACCTAACTGTCAACAAAATCAGAATGAAACTTTTGGTGTAACACCGCAGCGTGCACCATTGCTCCTGGATTAGCTTGCACAGCAGCTTGACTCAACAAACCCAACACCGCTTCTTCTCTTGAAAGTCCAAGGGCAACTAGTTCTGAAACTGCGACAGCAAAAACTTCTACTATTAAATTTGAGGGTTCTCTTGTTTTCATCGGTGATATCTCCTGTAGTGTTAAGGAGATTTTGCAAGAAAGATACCAATCTTCTAAGCAAAAGGAAATTTCTTCATTAATTCTTATTTCGTTCTACCCTAAAGATGTATTCCGCTAGAAAAGACCAGAAAAACTCCTCTCCTGGATACCCTTCAATTCTAAAACGTTCTTTATTGTTTTCCAGCAATATAAAGGTTGGGGTAACAACTGGTTCTGACAGCAATTCTATGTTTTGCGGTAATTTTTCACCATAATGATGTCTGATTAATGGGGCCAATTTACCTTCTTGGGTTTTAAAGTACATATAACCAATTTCCTCATCCCAAAGCTCACAATAAGGGCAAGCCGTGTCATCAATCATCAATAAACCCAAGTTAGAACTTTCGGCACGCATTGTCTCTATAAAGCTTAACGCCACCAAGAAAGATAAAAATAAAGTCCTAGCTCTAGAAACATTTGAAATCATAATTAGGAGACCTATTGTTTATCACTTTAAAGATATTATATATCAGCCACTATAGACCAGCGAAATGAAAAACTGAGGGAAAAATGGATTTCAGTATTAGCTATGGTGGTGCGGCCTTAGCAGGACTACTTTCCTTTTTTTCCCCCTGTGTGTTACCGCTAGTGCCATTTTACCTTTGCTATCTTGCGGGTATCACTATGGAGGAATTCAGGAATGAGGGGGCCTTTTCCAATACCATTAGAAAAAAACTTCTCTTAAATACAGTATTTTTTTCCCTCGGGATAGTTACGATATTCATGATGATGGGGCTAGCTGCCTCAACTATTGGACAAATTTTCAGAGAATACAGATCTGAGCTCAGCATTCTCGCTGCTATAATATTGACTATTTTTGCGATACATTTCCTTGGTTTGCTTAAATTTTCCTTCCTCTACAGGGAGTTTCGCATCTCCAGTAGTCTAGCCCCTTCTAGGTTTTTGGGAAGTTATGTCATGGGTTTAGTTTTTGGGTTTGGTTGGACTCCATGCGTCGGTCCAGCCCTCGCTGCTGTTTTGTTCATTGCAGCTGATAAAGATAGCCTCTTGCACGGTGCTTTACTACTAGCGACTTATGGAATTTTTATGACTTTCCCTTTCGTTTTAGCTTCGCTTTTTTCTCAGCCTTTTCTGTCACTTGTTCAACGAAACCGATCTTCATTAGCATATCTGGAAAAAAGTATGGGGGTCTTTCTCTTAGTCTTTGCAGCATTGATTGCTAGCAATAACGTGTCAATTATTTCCATATGGTTAATAGAATCATTTCCTATTTTTGCTAAGATAGGCTAAATTCGACGAGATTCTAGATTTACTTCAATAAGAAAAAATGTTTCGATTCTTAAAACTAACTATTTTAATTTCTTTCTTAGCTTGGACTGCTCATGGTGCAAAACTTGGAGAAGATGGACTCTATGAAGAGCCTTGGATAACTACTACCTTCATGGATCTTCGCGAAGATTTAGAGGAAGCTAACGATAATCAAAAAAGGTTGCTCATTTTATTTGAACAAAAGGGCTGCGGGTACTGCAAACGCATGCATGAGAAAGTATATTCGGTACCTGAAATAGCAAGCAAGCTTCAACAAGATTTTTTTGTTATAAGAATCAATATCTTTGGAGACCTAGAGGTCACTGACTTTGATGGCCAAACGCTGCCAGAAAAAGAAATTGTTCAGAAATGGGGCGTTATGTTCACTCCAACAATGATGTTTTTTCCAAAAAATGTTCCAGCGAACTTGACAGCTCCTAAGGCGGCCGTAGTTACTATGCCGGGTGCCTTTGCAAAAGGAACGACAAACCTGCTTCTTGATTGGGTTTTATTGGAAGGCTACAACGGCGACGAACATTTACAAAAATTCATTGCAAGAAACCTGAATATTGACTAGACTTGCATTCTTAAGAGTAAGATGGAAGCAACTGTTATAAATTTCTAGGTAGCCGAGGTTCTAAGCATGATCAATTCTATAAAAAATGTCATAGTAATTCTTTTTGGGTTACTATATTTGCAAACTGCTCATGCTGAAATAGCCCCTTCAGAAATTATAGCCGATGAATATGGTGCCGTGACTGCATCATTAACTGGAGTACCTGGTGATCCTGCGAACGGAAGAAAGGTTTTCATGAATAGGAAGCAAGGTAATTGCCTAGCTTGTCATGTTAACTCTGAAATGTCTGAACAGACATTTCATGGAGAAGTTGGTCCTGTTCTGGATGGTGTAGCTGACCGATGGACCCAAGCCGAGATACGCGGTATGATTATAAATTCGAAAAACGTGTTTGAAGGCACTATTATGCCAGCTTTCTATAAAGATAGTGGTTTCACGAGAACATTGAAAAAATTTCAGGGTAAAACAATCCTCAAGGCCCAACAAGTCGAGGACGTTGTTGCCTATCTTCTCACATTAAAAGAATAATATACTAGTTTAGGAGAGTCGAAAAATGAAAATCGATAGACGTGGTTTGTTGGCAGTTGGTGGGAGCTTGGCGTGTACTACTCTGGTTCCTTTTAAGGCTATAGCATCAGAAACAGATGAAGCCATAGCTAAGTTCACTGGAGGAGCAAATATTGGGACTGGTGGAATAACATTAACAACACCTGAAATTGCAGAAAATGGTAATACCGTGCCCATTAGTGTGGAATCAGGCAAAGCTTCATCGATTATTTTACTGGCTTTGGGGAATCCAAATCCAAACGTAGCAACAATCAATTTTGGTCCTCTTTCTGGCAGTAGAATGACCTCAACGAGAATACGTTTGAGAAAAACTCAAGAAGTCGTTGCGATTGCAAAGTTGGAAGACGGAAGCTTCACAAAAGATGTTAAAACAGTCAAGGTAACTATTGGCGGCTGTGGCGGATAATATTTAGAATTTTGGGAGAAGAATAATGGCTAAAGGCGTAAAACCAAGAATAAAAGTTCCTAAGCAAGCTAGCGCCGGGGATATGATAACCATTAAAACACTTATAAGCCACAAAATGGAAACGGGCCTTAGAAAAGACTCTGATGGGAATAAGATACCAAGATCGATCATTAACCGTTTCACCTGTGACTTCAATGGAGAAAATGTTGTGGATGTAGGGCTAGACCCAGCAATCTCGGTGAATCCCTACTTTCAATTTAACGCAATTGTTCCGGAAAGTGGAGAATTTAAGTTCACATGGTATGACGACGATGGATCTGTGTATGAGAAAGCAAAAAAAATTACTGTAACTTGATAAGGTGTTGTTATGAGTTTTTTCAATAAGATATTTGTTGGTTCAGTGTTATTAATATTAGGATTTTCTACAGTGTCCTTAGCTGATGAGAGTGCAAAATTAGTGGTTGAGGGCCAACCCATGATCACTAGAGTGAAAGCTCCTAGCCATATGGAAAATGTGGATGAAATTAGATCAGGATGGACTTTTCGCATAAAAGAGACCCAATCACTACAGATGGATGACTTTGAAAACCCAGGTATGATCTTTGTAGATAAAGGCCTAGATCTATGGAATAAGGTAGAAGGTTCGAAGAACAAGGCTTGTGCTTCATGCCATGATGATGCCTCTGAATTCAAGGGGTTGAGAACGGTGATGCCAAGGTGGAATGAATCTGCAAATGCTCTTTGGTCATTGGAAGATCACGTTAATAATTGCCGTACTGAGCAAATGGGTGCGGAACCATTAAAATGGGGGGCAGCTCCGATGGATTCTCTAATAGCGGTGATCAGCCTTCAATCGAGAGGCATGCCAATGAATGTAAAAATTGATGGTGCCGTAGCGCCACTATGGGAGATTGGAAAAGAATTATTTTACACTCGGGTAGGGCAATTGGATATGGCATGTTCGAACTGCCATGAGGACAATTATGGTATAATGATTAGAGCTGATCATCTTAGCCAAGGCCAAATCAATGGATTTCCTGCCTATAGGCTAAAAAATGCAAAACTAAATTCAATCCATGCACGCTTCAAAGGATGCATGAAAAATATTAGAGCAACTCCATACAAAGTGGGTGGGGATGAATTTAGAGCCTTAGAATTATACGTGGCTTCAAGAGGAAATGGCCTGTCTTCAGAAGCTCCTTCTGTCAGAAACTAGGCTAAGAATTGGGGACCAAGTCCTTAATTTAAAGTAAAAAAGGCTTAAAATCCCAATATCGGAAAATTTCTGGTGTTGGGTTTTTGTTTAGTAGGAGTAAATTGTTTCATGATTTCTAGAAGGCATTTCGTACAAGCTTCAATAGCGGCTTCTTTTATGTTTGGTTCATCCGGATTGCAAAATTCAACTCGTCTACTAGCCCAACAGAAATTATCTCAGCAACATTTACTTGATTTTGATGATTTTGGAAACCTCACTCTTATACATATTACTGACGTTCACGGTCAGCTAAAACCAATTTACTTTCGAGAACCAGATATAAATATTGGAGTTGGTAATGTTAAAGGACTCCCTCCACATATTACTGGTGGAAAGTTTCTCAAACACTTCAATATTGAATCTGGCACCCCCGATGCTTATTCACTGTCCTCAGAAGGCTTTAGTTCTCTAGCTAAATCATACGGGAAAATGGGCGGCTTGGATCGGGTAGCAACGGTGATCAATGCTATAAGAGCTGACAGGCCTGATGCCATTCTTTTAGATGGAGGAGATACATGGCAAGGAAGTTATACTGCTCTAAAGACAGACGGAATGGATATGGTCAAAGCATTTAACATGCTTGGAGCAGATGCCATGACAAGCCACTGGGAATTTACACTTGGCATTGAACGCGTAATGGATTTAGTTGAAAACCACATTAAATTTCCGTTCCTAGGTGCTAATGTTTTCGACACGGAATGGGATGAGAGAGCCTTTGAGCCATATACTTTTATTGAAAAAGGTGGAAAGTTCATAGCAATCATTGGACAAGCTTTTCCATATATGCCAATAGCAAATCCATCTTGGATGTTTCCTGGTCTTTCATTTGGAATACGAGAGAAGAATATTTCAGAACTTGTTACAGAAGTTCGAAAAAAGGGTGCTGATCTAGTAGTTCTCCTTTCTCACAATGGCTTTGATGTTGACAGACAGCTAGCCTCACGAGTGAATGGCATTGATATTATCCTTTGCGGTCATACTCACGACGCTCTACCTTCGCCAACCATCATTAACAATACTATATTGATTGCATCAGGTAGCAACGGGAAATTCATAAGCAGAATAGATCTAGATGTGGATAAGGGTGTAAAAGGTTTTAAACACAAGTTAATTCCCATATTTTCTGATGTAATTTCACCAGATCCTGCTATGCGTGCGCTCATACATCAGGAAAGAGAACCTTATCTAACTGATCTTAAAGAAACCATAGGTGAAACCAAATCATTATTATATCGCCGAGGCAATTTCAATGGCACTTGGGATGATTTGATCTGTCAGGCAATAATAGAAGAAAGGGGAGCAGATATAGCCTTATCCCCTGGGTTTAGATGGGGACCTACCTTACCTGCAGGTAGCAGAATAACAAGAGAGGACATTTTTAATGCTACTGCAATGAGTTATCCTGAGGTTTATCTCACTGAAATGACTGGTGAAACATTAAAAATAATTCTCGAAGATGTTGCAGATAACCTCTTCAATCCAGACCCATACTATCAACAAGGTGGTGATATGGTGCGAGTAGGAGGAATGGGTTATAGGATCGAAATAAACAATCCTCAAGGGAAAAGAATTTCAGAAATGACTATTCTAAAATCTGGGAAAAAACTTGAACCTGAAAAAAAATATAAAGTTGGTGGATGGGCATCAGTTAATGAAAATACTGAGGGGCCACCAATTTGGGAAATTGTCGAAAGATATATAAAAAGAAAAAAACTTATTGAATTAGATCCTAACAATTCGGTAAAAGTGATCACTACTTAGTCAAAAAAAATATTTGTTGAGATAAGGTGCCCAGAATGTCAAAAAAATTTGCTAGTGAGAGAAGGAATTTTGTCATAGGATCGTTAGCAGCCGGAAGTACGGTTTTTGCAGGAAATGCTACAAAAGCAACTGGACATGATGACCCTGCTATTACAGAGTTGCAACCTTGGGCAAGCGAACTTGGAGATGGAGTTGATGCTAGCCCTTACGGTAAACCCAGTGACTTTGAAAAGCATGTAATCAGGAGAAATGTTTCATGGCTAACAGCTGATCCAACAAGTTCAGTAAATTTTACTCCACTACATGCATTAGATGGCACAATAACGCCAAATGGCCTTTGTTTTGAAAGGCACCATGGCGGGGTTGCAGTAGTAAATCCAGGTAAATACCGTCTAATGGTAAATGGATTGGTCGATCAGAATACTGTATTCGATTTATCTGATTTGATGCGATTTCCTCGAACAAACCGACTTTATTTTCTGGAATGCGCTGCCAATTCAGGAATGGAGTGGCGAGGGGCACAGCTAAATGGGTGTCAATTTACACATGGAATGATCCACAACGTGCTGTATACTGGAATTAAGCTAAAGGATATTTTAAGAGAGGTCGGCCTAAAGCAATCTTCCAAATGGATTTTGGCTGAAGGAGCTGATTCTTCGGCAATGACACGTTCAATCCCCATAGAAAAAGCCATGGACGATTGTTTGATAGCATTTAAAATGAATGGTGAGTCTCTGAGACCAGAACAAGGCTACCCCGTAAGATTAGTCGTTCCAGGCTGGGAAGGAAATATGTGGATCAAGTGGATTCGTAGAATTGAAGTTGGAGACAAGCCCTGGCACCACAGAGAAGAAACCTCTAAATATACAGATTTGTTTGAAGACGGAAATGCTAGAAAATTTACCTGGGAAATGGATGCAAAGTCAGTTATTACGAACCCAAGTCCTCAAGCTCCAGTGCTGCATGGGCGAGGTCCTATGGTGTTAACAGGGGTTGCCTGGTCTGGACGCGGAAAGATTTCACGCGTTGACGTTAGTACTGATGGTGGAATAAGTTGGAATGAAGCAAGAATAAACGGCCCAGCTGATTCAAAATCAATGCACCGCTTCTACTATGAATTTGATTGGAATGGTCAACAGTTACTTCTGCAGAGTCGAGCACAAGATGACACCGGATATGTTCAGCCAACTAAAGATCAGCTGAGATCTATCCGTGGAGAAAATTCTATCTATCATAATAATGGTATTCAAACCTGGGCAGTTGACAGAAATGGTATAACAGAAAATGTTGAAGTATCTTAACTTAGCTCTGATTCAATTTTCTCTAATATTGTTTGCTCATACTGGCCAGTCTGAGCCCCTAGGCCTGGGAAGAGCGGCAACTGAAAATGAATTAAAAGCATGGGATATTGATATCCGTCCAGATGGAGCAGGGCTACCAACTGGGTCAGGTTCGGTATTGTCAGGGGAAGAAACCTACACAGAGAATTGTGCAAGTTGCCATGGCGATTTTGGTGAAGGTATCGATCGCTGGCCAGAACTGGCAGGTGGTTTTGATACATTAGATAGTGAGGATCCCGTAAAAACTATAGGGTCATATTGGCCTTATCTATCAACTGTGTGGGATTACGTGCACCGGGCCATGCCTTTTGGCAATGCACAATCACTTACAGACGATGACGTTTACTCAATCACTGCCTATATATTATACTTAAATGATTTGGTAGAAGAAGATTTCGAACTTTCCAACAAAAACTTTTCTTCAATTTCTTTACCCAATGAAGACAACTTCTTTCATGACAATAGAAATACTCTAGAAAACAAGCAATTTGTAAAAAGGTGCATGCAAAACTGTAAACCAGACGTTAAAATTACAAAAAGAGCTGTGGTACTCGACGTTACTCCAGACACTGAAATTGAGACGGAGAAATCAGTCCCTAAAGTGGAAATCCAAGAAGAAACAGCCAGTCTAAATCCACAATTAGTCAAAGACGGCGAAAAAGTGTTCAAAAAATGTAAAGCTTGTCATAAAATTGGAGCTAAAGCAAAACATGGAGCAGGTCCGCATCTCAATAATATTTATGGAAGAATAGCTGGTAGCTTAAACGATTATAAAAAATACTCAAAAAATATCATAAATGCAGGAAATAATGGCCTCATTTGGGATTCGGAAACTCTCTCTAGTTTCATAGAAAACCCAAAAAAATATCTTGCTGGCACCAAAATGAATTTTAAAGGTATTAAAAAGAGTGCTGATAGAAATGCATTACTAGAGTATATTAAATCTATAGCGTCGTCAGGAAATTAGTTTTTATTAACAAAAGTAAAGGTTAAGGAATGTCTTCGCATTTTCTATCATTATCCCACCGAACTAGGAAAACTCATTTCACCAAAAAAGTTATAGCTGCTGGGGTCAAAGCCTTTACTGTATATAATCACATGCTGTTACCCACCGTTTTCAAGAGTGTAGAAGAGGATTATCACCACCTTAAGAAAGAAGTTCAAATTTGGGATGTTTCATGTGAACGACAAGTTGAGATCAGTGGCCCAGATGCAAAAAAACTAATTCAAAAAATCACACCCAGGGATCTTGCTCCACTGACTAAAACAAAATGCTTTTATGCTCCATTAGTGAATTCAAACGGGGGAATGATTAATGATCCCATAATTATCATGCTAGCAGAAGATAGATACTGGATATCTATTTCGGATAGTGATGCCTTACTTTGGATTATGGGTATATCCACTGGTCTCCAGTTAAACGTGTCCCTTTTTGAACCTGATGTTTCACCTCTGGCTATTCAAGGACCCAAGTCAAGAACTCTCATGAAAAGGTTATTTGGAAGTAAAATTGAAAAATTGAAATTTTTTGGGGTGGCTGAATTCCAATTTTTAGGTTCTAACCTTATAATTTCCCGTTCAGGTTGGTCAAAGCAGGGTGGTTATGAAATTTATGTAAATGGACCAAAATTAGCAGAAACCTTGTGGGATAAACTTTTTGAGACAGGCTATGATTTGAATGTCAGAGCAGGATGTCCTAATCTTATTGAAAGAATTGAAGGTGGTTTGTTATCATATGGAAATGATATGACCCTCGCTAACACACCCTTTGAATGCGGGTTTGGAAAGTTCATGCCAAAAGTGGTAGCAAATCATTGTATCGGAGCTCAAACACTAAATTCGAACAAGGTACGATCACCTAGTAAGATCATCAAATCGTTGAGTATTGACCATAAGGAAAGAATATACTGTGAAGAGCCCTGGGAAATTTATAATATAAAAAATGAGAAAATTGGACAAATCACATCAGCTGCCTACTCACCTGATTTTCAAAAAGTTGTGGCACTCGGTATGATTAACACCCGATCTATAGAATCAGAACAAACTATGTACACAAGCATCAATAATAAGAAATATACAATTCAAATAGAGGAAAAACCTTTTATCTAAACAAGACAAAGACCTTCATGACTTAATTTAATCTAAGGTAAATGGTTACTATTAATACCATATTTTAATTTATTAATATAGCAGCAGTTGAATGACACAAGAACCTGAAATAGGACTCATTAGCCTTGGATGCCCCAAAGCTCTCGTTGACAGCGAAAAAATACTGACTTCACTGAAAAATCATGGCTACAAAATTAAAAGAGATCACAATAATGCAGACTTAGTAATTGTTAATACCTGCGGCTTCCTCGACTCTGCAAAGAAAGAGAGTTTGAATACGATAAGTGAAGCATTAAAGAAAAATGGAAAAGTAATTGTGACTGGTTGCTTGGGAGTTGATAGAAAAACGATTTTTAAGGCATGCCCAAAAGTTCTAGGTATTACAGGACCTAATGAACCTAACCAAGTATTACGAATTGTTCAAAAGAAATTCCCTACAAGTACATCACATTTGAGAAACTTTCTTTCCCCTATAGGAATAAAACTAACACCCCAGCATTATAGTTACCTGAAGATAGCTGAGGGGTGCAACCACAAGTGCCAATTTTGCATCATTCCCGACCTAAGAGGTAAACTAAAGTCTCAGCGAATAGACAAAATTTTGATAGAGGCAAAAAATCTGGTCGCAGCTGGAACAAAGGAATTGCTCGTTATTTCGCAAGATACATCAGCATATGGATTAGATTTAAAGTCTGATCATCGCCTTGAAAAAGAATCTAATATTTTTAATCTTTGTGATGCGTTGGGAAAGTTAGGTGTTTGGATTCGTTTGCACTACCTTTATCCTTATCCGCACGTCTCAAAAATTATTCCCTTAATGGCAAGCAAGAAGATTTTGCCTTACCTAGACATTCCTTTTCAACATAGCCATCCAGACGTATTAAAGCGAATGAAACGGCCCGCACACAACAATAATGGCAGAGAACTTATAGAATCATGGAGAAGNGATGAACCAGGTATTGCTATCCGTTCAACGTTCATAGTGGGNTACCCAGGGGAAACTGAGGTGGAGTTTCAACATCTCCTNGATTGGATGGAAGAAGTAAAATTAGATAGGGTTGGATGTTTTAAATATGAGAATGTTAGTGGAGCCAAATCAAATAACCTCCCAGGTCATGTTGATGAAAAAACTAAGCAAGATAGATGGAATAGATTTATGATTAAAGCTCAAAAAATTTCTAAAGCAAAACTTGAAACTAAATTAGGAACGATACAAGAAGTCATAATTGATAAGGTAGATACTGAAGGGGCAATTTGTAGAACAGTGGCCGATGCTCCTGAGATCGATGGAAATTTATTCATCGACAAGAATTTCTCAAATCTTAAGCAGGGTCAAATAGTGAAGGTTAAAGTCGATGAGTCTAACGAATACGACTTGTGGGGTAACCTAGTTTATTAAGTATTAAAAAGGTCAAGTACCCTTGGAGACCATTAATTCTGTGGCTGAGGTTTAAGTCCTCCCCCTCTTTTATTATTCGGCTTGTCACCGCCCGACTTGGGAACTGAAGCGAGACTAGGGCCCTGATCGTCTCCATCTAAGTCATCTAGCCCATCTTCCCTATTCAGATTCTCACCTTTCATGACCTTGGTAATTTCATCACCTGTCAGCGTTTCATATTCTAAAAGGCCTAAAGCCAAATTATCTAATTTTTTCTTATTTTTAGTCAGAATTTTTTTGGCTGTCTCATAACCTTCATCTACTATTTTCCTGATCTCCAAATCTATCTTCTCTTGGGTTTCTGGGCCAGCCTGTATACTATTCGATGCTGGGCCCAAATATGCCTGTTGCTCATTAATGAAATCTATATTACCTAATTCATCTGACATACCGAATTGAGTGACCATAGCTCTGGCAATTTTGGTTATTTGCTGAATGTCGGAGGAAGCTCCAGACGTAACGTTGTCAGGGCCAAAAATTAATTCTTCTGCAACTTTTCCACCCATTGCCATAGCTATTTTCGATTTATACTTCATCTTAGTCACTGAAAGTTGGTCTCTTTCTGGCAAACTAAGTACTAACCCTAGGGCTCTCCCCCTAGGGATAATCGTGGCCTTATGTATTGGATCATGATGAGGCAAATGCAGTCCTACTACTGCATGTCCAGCCTCATGGTAAGCTGTTAGCTTTTTTTCTTCCTCAGTCATAACCATGGATCTACGTTCTGCACCCATCATAACCTTATCTTTTGCATTTTCAAAATCTTCCATAGCCACAAATCTTTTACCAATTCTCGCTGCCGTTAATGCTGCTTCGTTTACTAGGTTAGCAAGATCAGCTCCTGAAAAACCTGGTGTTCCCCTGGCAATGATCCTTAAGTCCACATCCGGGCCAAGAACTGTCTTCTTTGCATGCACATGCAGTATCTTTTGTCTCCCTGTTATATCTGGATTGGGCACTTGAACCTGCCTATCAAACCTTCCGGGACGAAGGAGCGCTGGATCAAGAACATCAGGTCTATTAGTCGCTGCTATTAGAATAACTCCCTCATTAGTTTCAAACCCATCCATTTCAACAAGCAACTGGTTCAAAGTTTGTTCTCTTTCATCATTACCACCACCATATCCAGCACCCCGATGGCGCCCAACAGCATCGATCTCATCTATAAAAACAATACAGGGTGCATTCTTCTTTGCTTGATCAAACATATCTCTGACCCTACTAGCTCCAACTCCAACAAACATTTCCACAAAATCTGATCCTGATATTGTAAAAAACGGCACACCAGCTTCACCGGCTATTGCTCTCGCCAACAAAGTCTTACCGGTACCAGGAGGGCCAACCAAAAGAGCACCCTTGGGTATCTTCCCCCCCAGCCTACCAAATTTCTGAGGATCCTTAAGAAATTCAACAATTTCCTCAAGCTCATCCTTTGCCTCATCAATACCTGCAACATCATTGAACATCACTTTACCATGTTTCTCAGTAAGTAATTTGGCTTTTGATTTTCCAAATCCCATGGCTCCACCACGTCCCCCCCCTTGCATTCTATTCATTAGGAAAATCCAAATTCCTATTATTAAAATGAAAGGAAGCCATAGACTCAAAGATGAAATCAGTCCTGATTTCTCCTGTTTAACTGCCTGAATTTCTACCCCTGCAGCTTGCAACTGGCCCACTATGGATGCTCCCGCAGGTTGAATAACTTGATAAGTAGTACCATTGGTCTCCTTGACAGTGATTTTTTCACCGTCAAGTCGGACAAAGGAAACGCTGCCTTTCTCTACAGCTTTCAAGAATTCAGAAAATGATACCTCCTTTGTAGAAGACAAATTTTTACCTGAGCTAAAAACATTAAACAGTGCTATTATTAATAAAAATAGAACAATCCAAAATGCGATATTTCTGGTGTTTCCCAATTTAATGACCTCTATTTAACTTTTCTCAGTGGACTCTACAGATAATTACTCTCTTAGGCAAATTCAATCTGTGGCCAAACTATTAATTAGATCACATTTTTTGTAAGCTAACCTACAAGTCAATCCTTTACCAAAATTAAGAAGAGGGGAGGCAAGAACTTCTTCTTTATAAAACAGAGTTGGTGCACTTTTAAGACTTTCTTTCGGTATTAAAGTAGAAGCTTTTTTTTGGATTTGAATTAGTCCAGCCTCGCCTAATGGCCCAATTTTTTCCAAATTACCTAACCGATTAGTCCCAACCGTTATCTCCCAACGACCATCCCAAGTGAATTTTTTTGAAGGGATGTCAGTTATAAAACTTGGAACGCTTGGTTCTCTCCTTAGAACCAATATGTCTTTACTCAATGAACGAGCTATAACACCACCAATAGTTCTAGCTTTGAAGGAGGAAACACTTAATGCTGAAGTAAATCTTATTAATTCCTGATACCTTGGTCTATAAATACTACCAGATATAAATTTTATTAAATGCGCTATTAAGCGTAGATATGTTTCGTCTCTGGTGAGTTTGAATAACTTTCTATCAACCTCAATATCTCCCCACTCCCTTAACTTCAAATATTTTTCTCCAGCATGAACTGCGACATCGTTTAAAACCGTGGCAGCCTTTTCCATACGCTTTGAAGTTTCCACAAGTACAATAGGATTGATATCCAGTGCTTGTAATTCTCTTAAAACTCTCCTTACCTTAACACGTGTATACTTTGTGTCTTCATTTGAAGGATCATCAATCCAGTTAACTTCTTTATGACTTAAATAATCTCTCAAATCCTTACGATAGAAACTTAAGAGAGGTCTAGACCAATTTATCCCATAAAGCCTTTTCCTGCTCTTCATACCAGCCAGCCCATCAACTCCCGATCCTCTTGCCAATCTCATCAGAAAGTTTTCAGCTTGATCATCTAGGGTATGACCCAAAAGAACCGTCTTAATAGACCTTTCTTTAGCCCATTGACTAATCAACTTTTTTCTTGCTAATGATGCCTCAGCCTGTAAATTTCCCTTTCTACAATCAAATTTCCAGTCTAAAATTTGATGGGGATGTCCTAGTTTATTTGCTATAAGTCCAACATGGATAGCTTCCTCTCTAGATTCTAGCCTGAGATGATGATCAACGGTCACAACATTCAAAGACCTATTTGAAGATTTTGCCCATTTTGATGCCATCAATAAAAGTGCTAAAGAATCTCCTCCTCCAGAAACAGCTAAACCAATTTCGATTGCAGAAATTGTTTCCATTTCGTTGCAGTATTTTTCTTCCATTTCTGCTATTTTCTGTGGATCACACGTCATAGAAATTTTCATGTTATCAGTAATGACAGTTCAAGAGTACCTTTGCCTCTACTATTTCCTGTTCGGCAATCACATCTTGGCTGGGAAACCTCAGTTGTACCTCTTCCAAAGTTAGACATGCTTGTTCAAATTCTTTGAGTGCTCCGAGACTTATTGCTAAACCAAACAAAGCTGGTGGCGCGAAGATCCCATTTGGCCTCAAACTAAATCCTTCCAAA
This sequence comes from Paracoccaceae bacterium, assembly GCA_002699695.2. Classification (GTDB taxonomy): domain Bacteria; phylum Pseudomonadota; class Alphaproteobacteria; order Rhodobacterales; family Rhodobacteraceae; genus CACIIZ01. The sequence goes on from PACC02000103.1 coordinate 32,458, forward strand.
TAAGAATTTGCTGCATTTTTCCATTCTGCCATTTTGTATTGAGACTCTGCTAACAAAAAAAATGCTTCTGGTAAGAATGGGCTATTTGGATAATTTTTTATAAAATTCTTATAATTATTACTTGCCTTAGCAAAATTATCATTTTCCAACAATGTCTTACCGAGTTGCATTGCATCCAATTCTGAAAAACTTTCATCTTGTTCAAACAATACTTGTCCCGATAGACTATCATCACTTTCTTGATCAACCATCACTTTCTTCTCTTTAACCCCTAAACCAGCAATGCTTCCTTCCTCCCCAATAATACTTGACAACTCTTGATTCAATTTGTCTATGGCTCTTAATTCCAAACTCATTTGGTATTCCATTTTTTCAATCCGACCCTCTAGCTTTTTAATAAGAAACTGTATTTTCTCCAGCTCCACAAGAGCATAAGAGGCATCACCACTCTCAATATGCATATTATCTGGCACTAAGAATACGGACTCCAAATCCTGCACTTTTGCACTTAATTCTAGCAAAAGCTTTCTAATTTTCTTTTCCCTTAAGAAACTTGCATCCTGGGCAAGCACTCCGGAAAAGAAAATGCAGAATATGCAAATAATTGAAAAACAAGTTTTCATTTTATCATTTCTCAGGAAGAAACACCCTTTATAATGGTGATCGCTCTTCTATTTTTTGACCAACATGACTCTTCTGAGCAAATTCTGAGTGGTCGCTCTTTTCCATAAGTGACAACACTTAAAACAGAATCAGAAATTCCTTTACTTACCAGATAATTTCTTACAGCTGTTGCTCGCCGTGCGCCTAATGCCAAATTATATTCTCTTGTCCCTTGTTCGTCAGCATGTCCTTCAATAGTCACAGAAGCGATGGAATTTTCTTTTATCCACTTAGCTTGAGAATCTAATAAAGCACGATATTCTGGCTCAATTACGCTTTGATTAACTTTGAATAAAGTGGTGTCCCCAACATTTGACGAGAAATAATCAAGAGAACTTTTAGAAATCTCTGCAAATGGATCATTGCCTTCGCCTGGCTTACCAAATAATCCTGAGGTCTCAGAGCAACCAGTGATAGTAGATAACATTGCAAGAATTATTATAATCTTAAATTTATTCATCTTTTCACCTCTTTTTAAGTTACGTTCTCTAGCATACATTTCATTAAAATTATACCGCCTAATAATTTAATCTAATAATGGCGACCAAGAAGGATCAGAAGCAAAAGAGCTTAGGGCAATTTTCTTCAAATTCCTTCCTGTAACTTCCACCGTATATAGAGCAGGAGCACCGTTAACTCCAGCTGTTTCCCTGAAAAACATAAGGACTCTACCATTAGGAGCCCAGGTGGGACCTTCATCAATAAATGCCTTAGTTAGCAACCTTTCTTGGGAGCCATCCTGCCTCATTACTCCAATATGAAAATTACCCTGATGCATTTTTGTGAAAGCTACCATGTCACCTCTAGGAGACCAAACTGGTGTTCCATATCTGCCCTTACCAAAACTAATCCTCCTAACTTTTCCTCCTTTTGAAGGCACAACATAAATCTGCTGACTCCCTCCTCTGTCACTTTCAAAAACCACAGATTTTCCATCAGGAGAAAAACTTGGCGCAGTATCAATGGCCTTGTTTTTTGTGAGCCTCTGCTTAGTATTTCTATCAAGATCTACAATATAGATATCTGTATTACCTTTATCAGTTATCGACAATATCACACTATCTCCGTCCGGAGAAAATCTTGGAGCAAAGGTCATCCCAGGCAGATCAGGAAAAGTCCGCACCTCTTTACTGATCAGATTTAATAGATAGACTCTTGGCCTACCTGTTTCGTAACTAGTATACAATATTTTCTTTGCATCTGGTGAAAATCTTGGTGCTAATACTATGGACTTGGCATCCGTTAAAAAAGTTAAATTAGCCCCATCTTGATCCATTACAGCAAGCCTCTTCGTTCGATCATTTTTAGCTCCCCTTTCCGAGATAAAAGCAATTCTGGTATCAAAGTAAGGTCCTTCACCAGTAATACCTGAGTAAATCAAGTCCGACACTTTATGGGCTATTCTTCTTAAACTACTGGTGGGGCCAGTAAATTGAACGCCTTTAAAAATTTCATTCTGTCCAACAACATCCCAAAGTCTAAATTTTATAGTAGTCATATTTCCATTTACTTCTACATAACCCGCAATCAATAAATCTGAATTTATTGCTCGCCAATCTGCAAAACGAACTGGTGCATCAATACTTGTTAAATTGGAGATATAAGCATCATCAGGGATAATACGAAACAGCGCAGTTTGAATTAAATTATCCCTAATAATTTGTCCAATTTCTCTTGCAACTGATGAGCTGGAATAATTTTCAATTACAAATTTTGGCATAGCAACCGGTATTGGATCTACAACCCCATCAGTTACCTCTATATCTATTTCAGGCACCACCTGCTCTGAATAAAGTGGTTTATAAACAACCAAAAAAATGGCTACAATTAGTGGTGAAAATTTACACATAATCATGAGATATTTATTTTCCTTCTTATCATGTAATGGTTAAAATTTTGAATCAATCAAATCCAATTCCTGATGCGGGATCAAAAGTTAATTTTAATCTTAAACCGTTCGTATACTTCTCAGAAGGAATTGGTATCTTACCAACTGCTTTAATCGCATTACTTGCTTCTCTAAATGCTATAAGGTATCTTCCAGATGGAGCGGCTGGTTTTATTGGACGGACATCACCTATTATATTTCCCTGGCTATCAAGTAGAATTTCTATTCTTATCACGAGGTTCTCAAAATCTGAACCGCCAATAAGGATCCCTTTGTTCCAGTACCTTCCAATTAATTGGTTTATATTCCTTCTCAGCTTGATCTTCTCCATGGTGGATATTTCTATACTCTTTGGAGTTTGACTTGCCACTTGATCCTCATTAAGAGCAGCTACCAGCTTATCAATGTGAAGTTGTTCATTTTCTTTTTCATCCGATTGATTTTCTTCATCGCTTCTGACTATTTCCCTAGATGGAGGAATTACCGCATTTTCTAATGCGCCTGAAACAACTATAGGAGCATCTTTAACCCCATCTGGAGTGATTTCGGTTGTAGCTGCCTTGTTCTCTGATGCAGTCAAAGTATCCGTATTTTTATCCAACACCTCATCAATTGAATCAGTAGTATCAGGGGTATTTGCATCACTGATGCTATCAGTACTCTTATTTTCTGAAGCAATTCGATCAATTCTATCTTCATTCCTCGCCATAGGGACTGACAGCGACGGGGTTTGCGACGATTTAACCTCGTTTCCTAGTGCACTAGAATTGGGTATCGTTTTCTCTTCCAGTTTTTTTATATCATTATTGACCAAGCTCAGGTCAGGTTCTAATTTGTTCTGCTTTTTATCTTCTGTTGGTGGTTCAACCATCAAAAGATTTAAGGACTTGGTATCCATAGCTTTTGATTCCAATCCTTTATCTACTTTATGTTGTTCAATTTCATCGATTTTATTATCTGACCGCACTTCAAGAGAATTTACTATTGGGGAGTCTAACTTTTGATCATCAACCTTGTGGTCAGTATTTATAGTAGGTGGAATTGAAATTTCAGCATCAAATTCAGCTTCTGAAATGATATAAACATCCATATTCTTAGCAGACAAATTTGGATTGTCGGACAATAAGAATATTCCTTTAGTAAGGATTACAATGAGCAATAGGCTGTGCGCAGATCCAGATATGACTAACCCACTTTTCATAGCGATTTTCTCTCCCTAATCTAATGAAGGTCCGCCACTTTCTGTAACCAATGATATATTATTGAATCCTGCTTTATTCAAAGCCCCCATAATCTGCATGACAATCGAATAATCATTCTCGCCATCAGCCCTCAGAAAAATCCGGTCATCTTCCCGCTGTTTGGCAATTTGTTTAAGTTTCGGAATCAATTCAGTGAATTCTATTTCACTTTCCTGAAGTATTAATTCTTTCTCTCTAGTTAAGTTTAACGTTAAAGGCTGCTCTTTCTCTGATGGTAATGCTTTAGCAGCTGTCTTTGGTAATTTTATTTCAACCCCAACTGTCAATAAAGGTGCTGCGACCATAAATATTATCAAAAGTACCAACATTACATCCACGAAAGGAGTAACATTGATTTCTGACATTAATCGATGCCCATTTCTTTTGGAAGATCTTCTCCCTCTTGTTCTTTGAACATTTTTTTGCCCAGCACCTCCAGCCATAATCAGTCCCTACGACCATTACTTTCTAACTGGCGAGATAATATTAGCAGAAATTCGTCTGCAAAACTCTCTTGCTCTGCAATAATCCTATCAGAGTCTCCCGATAACTTATTATAAAATATTACTGCCGGAATTGCAGCTAACAAGCCCAAAGCCGTTGCCAACAGGGCTTCAGCAATCCCAGGAGCTACAACAGCTAAATTTGTACTTTGTTGAAGGGCTATTTCTTCGAAAGCATTCTTTATACCCCAAACGGTTCCAAATAAACCAACAAAGGGTGCTGTTGAACCCACAGTAGCCAGAAAATAAAGTCCTGAATTTAATTTATCGCTGGCCCTAGTCAATGCAACATTCATTGCTCTATCTATCCTAGCCTGTGCTCCAGTAATTAGCTCTCCATCAGGTCTATAAGATCTTCTCCATTCGGTCATCCCTGCCACAAAAACCCTCTCGCTATCACCTTTAGGTTCAAGACCCAAGCGTTCAGACAATTCTTCAAGTGGCTCACCAGACCAAAAAGCATCTTGGAAATACTTTGTTTCTCTTTTAGCTTTAGAGTAATCAAAAAATTTTTGAATTATAATGGACCAAGACCACACAGAAGATAACAATAAAATCAGCATCACAAGTTTAACAGTTAAGGTAGCCCTAATAAATAGTGCCATTAAAGAAAAATCCAACTGCTGGACTGTTGATGCAGCCTCTGAAACCATGCTCTTACCTCAATATCATTTTTTTATTTTTTGTTAGTATACATTTAATTAGAGATTTTAATACACTTATTTGCCTAAAAGGCCTATTTTATCCTTAATACTAACAGGTATTTTTCTTAGTTTACCTTGGGGGTCAATAGCTCCTAGTTTGACTTCCGCCTTAAAAATCTTTTTTTCCCCTATGTATATTTCCTGTTCAACTTGAAAACTTACCTTTCCTATCTTACGTGTCATTGTCTTTATCTTTAGCAAGTCATCTAACTTTGCAGGCATACAATACTCAGCAAGAATTTTCTTTACCACAAAAACTAATCCATATTCTTTTTGAACAAAACTTTGAGAAACACCCAAATCCCTTAAAGCCTCAGTCCTAGCTCTCTCAGTGAACTTTAAATAATTTGCATAATAAACGATACCAGCCGCATCAGTATCTTCATAATAAACCCTACAATTAAAGGTATTCATTTCTCCCCCATCCCCCAACGGATCACAGCCCTATTATTACCCAAGATTTTATTTTGAAAAAAGATTTTCATTATTCACCTCTGTGGACTTGGGATTTTTTAACCCGAGATGAGACCAAGCAGCTGGACCTAAAGCTCTACCACGAGGAGTCCTCTGCAATAGACCCTCTTGAATCAAAAATGGTTCAATAACCTCTTCTATAGCATCTCTAGGCTCTGAAAGTGCGGCTGCTATAGTTTCCACTCCTACAGGTCCGCCATTATAATGCTCGCTTAGGAACAGCAAATACCTTCGATCAGCAGCATCTAATCCTAAGGTATCTACTCCTAACCTACTCAGTGCTAAATCTGCAATATCTCGAGTTACTTCTCCATTACCTTCAACAATAGCAAAATCGACCACTCGTCTCAATAATCGGCCAGCTATCCTAGGAGTGCCTCTGGCACGTTTTGCAATCTCTAAGGCTCCCGTTTCCGTGATCTGGCATTCTAATAGACTCGCTAGCCGCCTTATGATTAGCATCAATTCATCTGCCTGATAAAATTGCAATCTGGTAGGTATACCAAATCTATCCCTCAGAGGCGTAGTCAAAAGTCCTAATCTTGTAGTAGCACCTATTAGGGTGAATGGTTGTAGGTTAATCCTGACAGATCGAGCTGCAGGGCCTTCTCCAATCATCAAGTCCAGTGCAAAATCTTCTAAAGCAGGATAAAGAATTTCTTCAACTATTGGGTTAAGTCGATGGATTTCATCAATAAACAAAACATCCCTAGGTTCTAGGTTAGTCAACAAAGCAGCGAGATCTCCAGATTTAGTTAATATTGGCCCTGAAGATGTTTTAAAATTCACCCCTAATTCATGAGCAATAATCTGAGCTAAAGTCGTCTTACCTAAGCCCGGAGGGCCATAAAATAGCACATGGTCCATTGCACTATCACGTTGTTTAGCAGACTCTGCAAAGACAGAAAGATTCCGTTTAATGTCATTTTGCCCAATGAAATCACTAAAACTCTTGGGCCTGGTCGAAGAAAGCTTCTCCTCTCTTTCATGAATGTCTTTAAGTAACGGATCACTATTGACCATATTTATCCCTTTGTTGCCAAGATTTTGAGGGCCAATCTAATTAACTCTTCAACCTTAATACTGCTGTTAGACTGATTCAAAATTTCAGCAACGACTTTTGCTGCATCAATCTGAGAATATCCTAGATTAGCAAGACCTGAAATAGCATCTAACTCTGCATTTTCGAGTTCGCCTGTTTCTGATTGGTCAATTTGATCGTCACTTAATACAGACGCATTCCCTACACCCTGAGGCTCCAGGATTGCCTGCTCATTGGTTGACATGGTGGTTGATTGCCCGGCTAATGTTAACATGCTTGGAACTTTTCCCTTTAGCTCGAGAACTAGCCTCTTAGCTATCTTTGGACCAATTCCCTGAGCTGCTTTAATTGTTTCCGAATCTTCAAGCAAAATTGCTCTGGAAAGAGTTTTTATTGGTATATGCCCTAATAATGCTAGAGCAGCTTTAGATCCCACCCCTTGTACTGAAGTCAATAGTTTGTACCATTCGCGTTCAATAAGGGTAACAAAGCCTATCAACTGCAATAGATCTTCTCGCACGACTAGTTCTGTGAATAGGGATATTTTCTGACCAACTAGTGGAAGTTTATTAAGGGTAGTGCCTGTTACAAATATAACATAACCAACGCCAGAAACATCCACCAAAATGTGGTCTGTAGAGACATGATCAATTACTCCCGTAATCTTACCTATCATTTGCTTCGCTCACAGAAGTCAACCTACTCTGCATCTGCATTGAATATCTGACATGACTAGCATGACAAATAGCAACAGCTAAGGCATCGGTCGCATCAGCTCCATAGAGTTTCGTATTAGGAAATTGCAAATTTATCATATACTCTATCTGATCTTTTGTGGCATGACCAATCCCTACGACCGCTTTCTTTATTGCATTTGGGGCATATTCTTTAACCGTCAAACCGGCAAGTGCGGGGACAACCATGCATATTCCTCTAGCCTGACCCAGTTTCAAAGTATTTGCTGCATCTTTATTTACAAAAGTTTTCTCTACAGCAGCCTGGTCAGGATAATGCAGGTTAACTACTTTAGTCAACTTTTCGAAAATTGTCTTTAATCTATAAGCCAGATCATCTGAGGCTTTGGTTTCACAAATCCCATTTGCTATTTGGCAAATATCATCACCATTTGCCTCAATTATTCCCCACCCAGTCTTCCTTAAGCCGGGATCAATTCCAATGATCCTCATTCTGCCTCGATAACCGCCTGTTTTGCTATATAGCTAGCATAATAAAAAGAAAGTATAAAGAATAGAATAATCGTTGACTACTATACTATTTGTGAAGTGGGTTATTTATTTTTTCTGAAATACCTTAATGCCAAGGATGTCCAAGGTCCTTCTTTAGCTATCTTAACTCGTCTGAAGTTATGATTAGCATAAACCTTTTCGACTAGAATTGATTGCTTATGCGACATACCCGACAAAATGATCACACCACCAGCTCTTAAATTCCTTCTAACATTTTTAACCATATTTTTTAGTGGCAAGAATAGAATATTTGCAAAAATTAAATCAAATTTTCCCCTAGAAAAAATTAGAGGGTTTCTTAATTCGTTTGATTTCAAAACCAAATTTCTTATAGAAATCTTATTCTTAGAAAAATTAGTGCGCGTAGTTTCAACAGCTATTAAATCATTATCAATCGCAGTAACAACTGTCTTCTTAGTTTTGACAGCTACCATGGAAAGGACCCCTGTACCAGACCCTATATCTAGTACATTTCTAAATTCCCATCTTTTTCTTAAGAGGTACCTATACAAATCAATGCAAGACCGTGTGGTTGCATGGTGCCCTGTACCAAAGGCCATCGCTGCTTGAATTTCTATATTCTTCTTATTAAGATCGAGTTTATCCCTGTGATGTACGCCATGTATATAAATATTACCTATAGCTATCGGGGTTAAATTTCTCTGAACTTCAGAAACCCAATCAACCTTTTCCACAGCAGAGATCCTTAACTCAGTACTATAAATTCCCTCTAACAAGGCTATATCGCCCAATTTAGGTTTCTGTTGAAAGTATGCCTCTATTTCCCAGGTAGAGTTTCTCTCATCAAGTTCAAAAAACCCTGTTCCCAAAGGACGTGGGTAAATTTTCTCAATTAGTGAGCAGATTTTGCGGGCAGAGTCTTCACTGTTAACCAATCCAGTCAAAACATAAGTAGTCAAATAATATACCCCTTAATTGAAGAACTATAATAAATTTTTAATTATGTCTTTGTATCAAAAATTTACGCCCGTACCTTGCAAAGCACAATAACCCCTAGGATTTTTTGCCAAATACTGCTGATGATATTCTTCAGCATAATAGAACTTGGTAGCAGGTAATATTTCTGTCGTTATAGAGCCAAATCTTGCTGACTTTAGTTTACTAAAATACTGTTCTTTAGTTTCCAAAGCCATAGATAGATCGTTTTCAGAAAACGCGTAAATTCCACTTCTGTATTGTGAACCTATATCATTTCCTTGTCTCATTCCTTGCGTTGGATCATGTGACTCCCAAAACATTGCCAACAATTCACCAAAAGAAATAGTATCAGGCCTATAATGAACTAAGACAACCTCGCTTTGACCTGTTGTCTGAG
>PACC02000054.1 GCA_002699695.2 Paracoccaceae bacterium
AAGGAAAAATTATGATTGAATCATTTAATAATTGGTTTTTCTTTTTAATCTACTTACTAAATCTTTTTGGAGGAGCGTATTACGCATATCAATCGGTTCTGAATACGGAAAATTTTCTTGAAAAATATGGTATCCATCAGTCAGCTTTATTACCTGCAAGACTTGCTGGGTCATTCGTTTTAGCAACATTTTTAGTGGGATTTTATCTTCTATTCAGAGGGGTAGAAGGCACTTGGACCTACTTTATGATATTGTTTTTACAAAGTGTAATTTTTACTGTCCTGGGCTATTTGACTGTAAATACATCTGATGCTTCTCAACTAGAGGGAGTTGATTATACGGCTGAAGCTTACTTGGCTCCTGCAATTTTCACGTTGATTAATGGGTTATTAATTTATGGCCTTTCCGATAAGATTTACGGCTAAGGCTTGTCATTTTAGATTAGGTGATTAGGGTCAAATAGAATATGTTTAGGTGACCTGTTAGTTTTGGGATTTCATTGCAAATGAGGAGTGGGGCTCTTATCTTTTGCTGAAACAAAGTTTAGTAAGTAGCATTTATATTCGGAAGGAAATAGGCTAATGGCCACAGGCTCAAATATTCGTACTTTTTTCAACGATTCTTGGTATTCTGAGGATAAATTTGTAATGAGGGCAGCTGATCATGGTTCTTGGTTAGGAACCAGTGTTTTTGATGGCGCCAGATTCTTGGAAGGAGTCGCGCCTGATCTTAAAGCACATTGCGAAAGAGTAAACCACTCCGCGGAAGCTATGATGATTACGCCTACTGTGTCTCCAAATGAAATGGTTGATATAATATTAGAGGGCCTAAAGAAATATAATTCAAAAGAAGCTGTATATATTCGGCCTATGTATTGGGCTATTGATGGAGGCGATCTTGCAATAGTACCAAAAAAGGGGATAACAGGATTCGCGATATGCTTAGAGGATTTACCAATGGCTGATCCTAATACCGCAGCCACATTGACAACGACCAGTTTTAGAAGGCCAGTTTTAGAGGACAATGTAGTTAATGCAAAAGCTGGCTGTCTTTATCCCAATAATGCCAGAATGCTTGCAGAGGCACGTGCCAAGGGTTTTTCTAATGCGCTCGTTGCTGATGTCATGGGCAATGTTGCTGAGACCGCTACATCAAATATTTTTATAGTGAAGGATGGCGAAATATTTACCCCTATTCCTAACGGAACATTCTTAGCAGGTATAACTAGAAATCGACATATATCAAATTTGCTAGCTTCTGGACACAAGGTCCATGAACGCGTGCTCTCTTTTCAAGATGTGCATGATGCAGATGAGGTGTTCATGTCTGGTAATATGATGAAAGTAACGCCTGTAAAAAGTTTTGACTCAACTAACTATCAAATAGGATCAATAACTAATAAAGTAAGAAATCTTTATTGGGAATGGGCTCATTCGTAGATCACTTAACATAAAGGCTTTAACTCTTATTGTGTCAAGACTGATGGTAACCAAGTTGATAGTGCCGGGAATAAGATCATAAGTATGCCGTACAAGATTCCTACAATTGTAAAAAGTGGTACCTCTTTAAATGCACTGCCCGGGTTTGCCCGTATGACACTTGCGGATGTATAAATTCCAACGCACACAGGTGGTGTAATCATCCCAATCCCAGCAAATGCAACAAAGACTACATATAGATGGATTAAACTCTGATCAAATGATAAAATAATAGCAGAAAAAATTGGTATGGTAAGGTAAAATACTGGAACTATTTCAATGAAAGTTCCCAAAATCAAACAGATCAAAGCCATGGCAAACCAAAAGAAATTTAATCCAACTCCCATTTCCGTAATTGATGAAATAATAAATTGAGGAAATTGAGTGTAAGTGAAAACTTTGCTTAAAAATGTTGCCATTGCAATGATAGAAAAAATTACAGAAGTTGTAATTGCAGTTTCTCTTGTACTTTGTAGTAATGAGCTTATTGTGAGCTCTCTATAAATAAAAAATCCCATAAAAATTGCCCAAATTCCTGAAACAGCAGCTGACTCTGATGGTGTTAGAAAACCTCCATATATTCCTCCTAAGATAATCAATGGAGTTAGTAATGCAGGAAAAGCTTTCATCCCAAGTATCAATTTCTCATGATTTGTGGCTCTTTTATATTGTTTTACTTTCCGACATTTAAATAAAACAAGTGCAATCATAAATAACAATAAAATTAATCCTGGAATAATACCTGCTGCAAAAGTCTGTGAAACCGGAACGTAAGTTAAGGCACTATATAAAATTGCTGCATTTGAGGGTGGGATTAGTGCTTCAAGTAATGCTGCAGAAGCTGCTAATACGATTACGAAAGGTTTTGGGTAACCCGCATCTATCATTTTAGGCATCATTATTGTTCCAATAGCTGTGATTGCTGCTAAAATTGAACCGCAAAAGGCAGCAAAAAAGCCCATCGCAATAACCATGGCAATTCCTAGCCCGCCAGGTAAATGTCCTACAAGTGAGGTTGCAAAATTAACTAATCTATTCGCAGCACCACCTCTAAGCATCACCATTCCTGAAAAAATAAATAATGGTACTGCAATTAGTACATGCTTATTCATTGATTCAAATGCCATTTGGATAAGTGTGGACCAGGGCAAATTTAGTCCCCATATGGCTGCTACTGAACTACCTAATCCGAACACTAAAAATATTGGGACTGACAAAAATAGCAAAATGAATGATAATATCACCGCAAAAGAAAACATTAGATCGAGCCATCTTCGTGAATTTCTTGATAAGTGGTTATTAGCAGTTCTAATGAAAACGAACCCATTATAATGAAACCTACTGGAAAAGACAAAAACATATACCAAATTGGTATATCTATTTCTAACTCCATCATTTGACCAAGATTGTAAAATAGAATAGTCGCATCTAGCCCTGCTTTAAAAAAAATAAAAGAGGCTATTAAACTGATCAAATATACAAAAAGTTTTACAAATTTAATTGAACGCGGGTTCATTACTGTGCTAACAAAATCGACCTCGATATGATTCCCAGTCTTTAACAAAGGTCCTAACATTGGAAAAACTAGCCAGCTTACCAAGGCTGGGGGAAGTTCTATAAACCAATCAAACCCATGACCTGAAATATACCTTGTCAAAGCACTTGCAGAAAGTGCTAAAACCATTGTTGAAACTATAGCCATTGCAATAAAAAATGTAACTTTACTCAAAATTCCATTTATAAATTGCAATGGCAAAAGAAAACTATTCATTTAAATTATAATACAGAATAATTAAACTTTAATGTTATATTTAATTTTTGACAAAAGCTTCAGCAGCTTTCAAAGCGTCAGAATCAAATTTATCCATCATTGCTGGGAGGACTTTTTCAGACATTAGTTTATCAAATTTTTCTTTTTCAGTTCCAGTTAGAACAGTCATTTTTCCACCTCTTGCTTCAAATTCAGAGATGACCTCCTCACCAACACCGATAATTTTATTTGTAGAAACATTACCAAATTTCTTTCCTGCTTCTGAAACAATTTTTTGAAGGTCATTTGGTAGTTTATTAAACCAATCACTATTAGCCATAATATATGCATCAGCGAAATATTGATAAGGTTTTTGACCAAATTTTAAGAATTCCCACCAACTATAAGCTCTTATACTCTGGGGAGGGGTATTAATTGTATCAATCATTCCAGTTTGAAGTGCAGTATAAACTTCGCTTGTTTTCAATCCAACAATTTTAGCACCGTATGCCTTCCACATTGGCTCTTCAGCCCCAATTAATCTCCTTGCTTTTAAGTCTTTCATTGCATCAACGCCTGTCAGTTCTCTGGCCCCACTAAATGTCATCACGGGACCAACTGGATTATACATGACTAAAGTAGAATTAGTTTTCTTTAAAAGGTCATTCCAAATCTCTGAACCTTTGTCAGTTTCTTGGAAAAACTTTCTTTGTTGCTCAAAAGAATCAAATAGGCCTGGTATTGTGGCCACATTAAAGTTTTTGTTTATTTTTGGGAAACCTACAACTCCAACAACACCACCCAAGTCAACAGCACCAGATGTAATGCCTCCCATAATTTCTCTAATACCAAAAAGCTGCCCGGAGTGGAAAACTTCTATTTTTAATCTTCCATTGGATTTCTTAAAAATCTCATCCACAAACATCTGCGCATGTTTTGTGCAATGATGTTTATCATTCCAGTGCATTGATAATCTACCAGTATACTCTGCTGCATTTAGTGAAAACGAAAAACATGCTAGTAACAGAGCACAAAGGCTTACTCTTAAATTAATTTTTAAAATTTCAAAGAATTTCATTTATTTCTCTCCCATAAGATAACATCAAACGACTTTTGCAAAATTTTTTTGTTTAGTAAAGCTGTAACGACTATACTATGGTGAATGCATCAAGATTAATTTTAACTATTCTTTTCTTAGTTAAATACTGTACTTGCAATATCTTTTTGGTCTTTAAGTACTTCTTCTTGGTTTTCAGTTATTTGACTTCTTCGCCTAGAAATTTCAATGGAATTCTTTAATACATTAGCTGCATTAGCTTGGCCAAGTTTTCGTAATTTTTCAATTTTTGATTTGTTTCTGTCAGCAGCTTTAGAAAGTTTTTCGCAGCGCTCTTCATTGTCTTTTGAGCGCTTGGTGTTTGCAGAAACGGTTGCCTTCGATGGGTGAAACTCACCGTTCAAGAATCTTTTATTAGTGTCAAGATTTCTTCGATTGAATTTCACAGACTTCTCGTTTCTAGCCATAATTGCTTGGTTAATTTCTATGAGTAGTTGATTTACGACAGTTAGCTTCTCATTTATATCGATTACTTCTTGGTTTACTTCTGCTCTATGAGTAAAGAATTCGACATTTGCCAAATTAATCATTGTTTCCCGGAAGTTAACCTCAACCTCCCCTTCGACATCCATATTATTTAGTATTGCAATTCTGTTTTTAAATATCTCTTCTGAATTTCGATTTGTCAGATGATGATTCCCGTAGAAGGCAGCAGTATAATTCCTTGCAATTGATGCATTATCCCGTTCAGCAGCAGATCTAAGTTCTTCAATTTTGGATCTATTACCTTCTATTTTCCCATCTAACTCAAATATGGCTTTTCTATTTTTTTTGATTTTTGATTTCAAATCGTCTTTCTTGTCCATTAACCAATCTCCGGCGTTTAATTATCTTGAAAAAACTAGTTTTGATTCCCAATATACAGTCCTGATCATAACTATAAGTATAGAATCTACGGTAAACAAACAAAATAATGAAATTAACTTTCACCTAATCCATTAATCTGGGAATTTCAGAGAATTAGAAAAGACAAAAATAATTTATGATTTTTTAATGCTTCTTCAAAATCAAGTTACTCTGGCAAACTATTAGCTACTTTCTCAAATGCGTCTATAACTTCGCACTTAGAGATGGTTTGTAATATACCGGAGTGTATTTGTTCTTTGGTCCAGAACCAGCTTCTAGCGGGATCGTCTTTCATATGCCACTGGGGGAAAATACGGTTTTCACAAAATTCTTCTAATAGAACTTTTATATTTAAGTGTCTGTCATCATTTAATATTTTGCTATAGGTAAGCAATATATTTTCCTTGGGTCCTTCTAAAAGCTGTAAGAATATATCCTCGCGACATATGAGGGCGCCAGTTATACTATTTGGGGGATTATAAGTTTTTGCATCAGCTAGGATACCATTTAACATAGGAAGGTCGTACCCAAAAGGCTGAGAACAATATATTAGTCTAAAAAGTTGCAATTAATTTCCCTCAAGAATTAACATGAATTTATCATACCTGATCAGAATACCCGTTTAATACTAAACAATAAGAAATAGCAAGGAGATGACATTATATGGAAATCATTTTGCTTTTCTACGGATTGTGCGTCTCTTTTTGTTGAAATTTACATTAGGTAAATGGACAATTTTGTTTAATTCCTCAAATTCGTATAGTGAATTAGGTATAGCTGAAGCAGAAACGAAATATTCTTGAAATCTAGGCTCCATAGCTGTCTCTATTTTTGTTATATTTTTAACAGTCTTTGAAATTTCCTCTCTGGCGTCAATATTTAAGAGAGCTATTCGGGCGCCTGTTCCAGCGGCATTACCAGCAGAGGTAACTTTATCTAACTTGCAATCCGGAATCATTCCTAAAATCATAGCATGTTTTGTTGAAATATGAGCCCCAAATGCTCCTGCCAATACAATTCGACCAACTTTTTTGATGCCCATTTCATCCATTAGCAGTCTAGCTCCAGCAAAAAGTGCTGCTTTGGCTAATTGAATTGCTCGGACATCAGAATTTGTAACCTTGATTAAAGCTCGGCCTTCTCTTGTTCCATCATAGAGGATATAACTATTAGTTCTTTTTTCTGAAATACATCTTGCAGAACCAGTGTCAACCTCAGATCCTATTAAGCCAGATCCGTCTAACACTCCAGCTGTTCTCATTTCAGCAACTGCTTCAATTATCCCGGAACCACAAATACCAGAAATTCCCTGAATTTTAATGTATTCAGAAAATTCAGGTTCATTTGACCAACTTTCGCAACCAATGACCTTAAATATTGGTTCTTTGGTTAGAGGATTAATTCTAACTTTTTCTATAGCTCCCGGAGCAGCTCTTTGCCCTGATGATATTTGTGCTCCCTCAAAGGCTGGGCCAGTAGGCGAAGAGCATGCTAAAACTTTATTTTCATTTCCTAATATTAGCTCCGCATTGGTGCCTACATCAATGATGAGAACATTTTCTTTGGATGTATTTGGGCTCTCTGAAAGAATTACTGCCGCTGCATCTGCCCCTACATGTCCTGCAATGCATGGGAGAACAAAAACTTTACAATTGTCTAAGGAGGTTAATCCGACCTCTGAATTATTTAAGCAAAGCGATTCAGAAGTTGCAAGTGCAAATGGTGCTTGTCCTAATTCTGTGGGGTTAATACCAAGGAATAAATGGTGCATGACAGGATTGCAAACCAACGTAATTTCAAGAAGTTGTTTAGCTTCTATTTGACAATCCTGGATTATTTTCTCAATGAGGTCGTTCAGTGATTCCTGAACGGCAACTTTTAAATTTTCAGCTCCATCTATGTTCATCATAGAATAGCTGACCCTGCTCATTAGATCCTCTCCAAATCTAATTTGGGGATTCATTTCCCCAGTAGAATATATCACTTCTCCTGTTCTTAGATTACAGAGATGGGCTGCTATTGTTGTGGACCCAAGATCCACAGCCAAACCATAAATTTGGGATTCAAAAAAACCTGGCCACGTATTTACAATTTCAGGGGGACAATTTTTTTGTTTAAATATAGCGCAAGTTACGGCCCAATTCCCCTTACGTAGTAAGGTCTGCATTGGTTGAATTTTCTTTATAGAAATTACAAGATCAGTTATGTTCCACTGTTTTTCAAGAGCAAGTTTTAATCTTTGAAGATCCCCTGTTGGATTATGAATATTAGGAGGAGAAACCTCTACATAATAGAGTTTTGTAGCAGGGTTAACTAAAACATCCCTGACCTCAGCTCTTTTTCTCACTACTTGTTTGTGGACTTGACTCTCGCTAGGAACGTCAACGATAACGTCGCCAATTATTTTTGTTTGGCAACCAAGCCTCTGGCCTTTTTTAAGGGGCCTTTTTTTATTAATTTTTTCTTCTACATCATTCCAAGGACTAAGACATTGGTTAGTCGTGGTCATTCCATATTTTGGAAACGTTCCAATTGCTGGTTTTACTTTACAACGAGAGCAAATCCCTCTTCCTCCACACACACTATCGAGGTCTACTCCAAATTTTCGTGCGGCCTCTAGAATACTTGTTCCATTAGGTACATGTCCTCTCAAGCCGGAGGGCGTGAAAACAACTAAATGTTGCTGAGTTTCAGGAATTTCTTTCTTTTTACCATCTGTCACAATAAACTCCGGTATCAAATCTTGTAACAAGTTGTTAAAGGTTATCTTGGAATTTTCCGTCGACGACGGTCACCTCTTCTTCTTTCTCCAATACTTCCATCTGATTCAGTTTTCTGGTCAGGTGATCTATTACTCTTAATCCATTTTGATCCATTAGGATCTTTGTTCATAAGTAAATTGGCTGCTAAAATGGCGCTCATTTCATTTGGATTTGTTGGATTCATAATAGCACTGGACATTCCAGAAGCTATTGCCATTGGTAGAAATGTAGCATTAATAGTATGCCTATTGGGTAAGCCAAAGGATATGTTTGAAGCTCCGCATGTAGTATTGACTTTCAGTTCCTCTCGTAACCTTTTAACAAGTTTAAAAACTTGTTGACCTGCAGTTGCCATTGCTCCAATGGGCATCACCAAAGGATCAACCACAATGTCATTTGCAGGAATGCCAAAATCAGAAGCCCGTTGGACTATCTTTTTTGCCACTGCAAAACGTATATCAGGGTCTTCTGATATGCCGGTATCATCATTTGAAATTGCTACGACAGGCACATTAAATTTCTTTACTAAAGGAAGAAGCGCTTCCAAGCGTTCTTCTTCCCCTGTAACTGAGTTTAATAAGGGTCTCCCTTTCGTTACATTAAGTCCTGCTTCTAGTGCGGCGGGAACAGAGCTATCGATACATAGAGGTACATCCACAACAGTTTGTACTAGTGTAATCAATTTTTCCATCAAGATTGGTTCAGTTTCGTTAGGGTTAGGATTCGAATTATATACCACTCCAGCATTAATATCTAACACGCACGCACCTGAACTTACCTGATGTAATGCATCATCTCTTACTGTATCAAAATTTTCGGCTTCAAGTTCGGCGGCCAATTTTTTTCTGCCAGTAGGATTTATTCTTTCACCTATGACACAAAATGGTTCATCATGGCCAATTATTACTGTTTTATTTAAACTTTCTAGAACAGTTTTCGTCATATTTCTTTAATCTTACTATGGAAAAATTAGTTGATCTTTTTTGTCGATATTACTTCGCCAAAAGTTTGTAACAGGTGACTTGTAAGCTTTGTTGTTCTGAAATCGACAGATTTATGACCTAAGACGACACTAAAGAGTAAAGATTTAAACCTGTTGAGTTAATTCAATGTTTATACTACCCTGATAAGAAATAGAAAAGTAGTAAGCTAACTGGTCATGGATTAATAAGAGGTCAATTTTACCAAATTCCGGTTTTACTATTTTTGTGAAAGGGTAATTTAATGGTTAACTTAGGCAAGGATCCTAAGTTGGTAAGGCATAAAGATGAATTTAAAAGGGGCGAAGAAAGAAGTAAGAAATCATTGTACGCAGCATTAGACTTAGGAACAAATAGTTGTCGAATGCTTATCGCCCGACCAACTGGTCCCAGATTCGAAATAGTGGATGCTTTTTCAAAGTCAGTCAGGCTTGGGCTTGACTTAGAGAGAACTGGGGAACTATCTCAAGCTGGAATTGCTAGAGCTCTGCAGGCCTTACACGTTTGTTCTAAGAAGCTTAAAAGGTTTGGGGTGAGAAGGTCACGTCTAGTAGCTACAGAGGCATGCAGGAGGTCGAAGAACGGCAGGAAATTCTTAAGCAAGGTGAAGAGGGATACGGGTCTAACTTTAGAACTTATAAAACCTGAAGAAGAAGCAAGGTTAGCTGTGATCAGTTGTGCTCCCTTGCTAGACTGTAAGGTATCTCAAGTTTTAATTGTTGACATTGGAGGAGGTTCTACTGAGTTAGTTTGGATTGATTTAGTTTGTGTCCCTCAAGAAAATCGAGTGGCAGCAATGTTAGAATTACAACTAGATCATCACAAATCAGCTGATACAAAAAATTTTTCTAAAAGCACAGGGCAAGTGAGAATTGTTGATTGGATTTCGGTTCCACTTGGGGTGGCAACTTTGCTGGAAAGGTATTCTGATGTTGAAGATGATAGCGCCAGATTTGCTTTAATGTCTTGTGATTTTGAACAACAAATTGAAAATTTTTTACCTTATTTTTCAGAAGATACAATGGGTATGAAGGAAGATTTACAAATAATTGGCACCTCAGGAACAGTGACTACCTTGGGGGCAGTACATTTGGGTCTTCGCAGATATGACAGGCTAAAGGTAGATGGTCTTGACTTAAAAGCTGCTGATATTGACGCAGTAATTGAAAAATTCTTACAGCTTGGTCCTGAAGGAAGAAAAAGAGAACCTGGTATAGGCCGGGATAGAGCTGAATTGATCATGTCTGGATCCGCCATCATGCAGACTTTGTTGAGAATTTGGCCAACTAAAAGTATGAGAGTGGCCGATCGGGGGTTAAGGGAGGGGATACTGTATTCACTAATGAGTGCAGACAACCATTTTGGTAGGATCAATGCGAAAAACATCACCTAGCAACTGTAATATGCCACGTTCAAAAAGTAATTTATCAGCAAATAAAACTTTGCCGATAGTAATTGATAAAGGAAAGAAAGTTTCAGTTAAAACTGCTAAGGGAAGAAAGTTATCCTCTACCAATTGGTTAAGGCGACAGTTAAACGATCCATTTGTTAAGCTTGCTAGGTGTGAAGGGTTCAGGAGTAGGGCAGCTTTTAAAATTTTAGAAATTAATGAAAAATTTGACATATTTAAATGTGGTGACACCGTTGTCGATTTGGGGTCGGCTCCAGGAAGTTGGGCTCAGGTGGCTGTAGATAAAACTAATGCAGACCAAAAAATAATAAGCAAGAAAGCAGGCCGAGTCTTAGGTGTTGACTTGAAACCAGTTTCTCCTATCAAGGGTGCCGAATTTTATGTTTGTGATTTTTTAGATGTTGATTTCTCCCTGAGAATTTCCAGTCTATTGTCCATGCCGGCAGATGTTATTATGTCTGACATGGCAGCAAATTCTACAGGACACAAAAAATCTGATCATCTAAGAATTATGGCATTATGTGAAGCTGCTGCATATTTTTCTTTTGACTATCTTAAACCCGGTGGAAATTTTATTGCTAAAGTTCTTACGGGCGGTGCGGAAATGAGTTTACAAAAAACTTTAAAAAGTAAGTTCAAGAAAGTCATCAATTTTAAACCAAAATCTAGTAGATCTGATAGTTCTGAAAAGTATGTAGTGGCCTTAGATTTTAACAAAGAATAACTCATAATTATTATGGTTATAATTATTTTTAAATATTTCAGTAAACCAAATTTGGGTAAGAAAGTGGATTGAATTAATGAAAATCAGAGAAGCCATAACTTTTGATGATGTTTTACTAGTTCCGGCCGCGTCTTCTGTAACTCCGGATATGGTGGATACTGATACCATGATTACTAAAGATATAAAACTAAATATTCCTCTAATTTCATCAGCGATGGATACAGTAACCGAAACAAAAATGGCTATAGCTATGGCTCAATCGGGTGGTTTGGGGGTGATTCATAGGAATTTAAGTATTGAAGAGCAGGTGGAACATGTTTCTTCGGTAAAAAGGTTTGAAAGTGCAATTGTATCTAACCCCATAACACTTAAACCGAATGATAAGGTGAAAAAAGCTAAAGAGCTAGCACGAAAGTATAAGATAACTGGTTTTCCGGTTGTTAGCGATAGCCAGAACGTTATTGGTATAGTGACAAATAGAGATATTCGTTTTGTAGAGAACGATGGCATCCCAGTAAGAGAAATAATGACAAAAGAGGATTTGGCCATAGTGAGCGAGCCAATAAACGTAGATGAAGCAAAAAAAATAATGGGAAAAAGGAGAATCGAGAAACTATTGGTGATAGATCAAAATGATCGACTATCAGGACTTCTCACAATAAGAGATATTGAGCAATCTGTGTTAAATCCTTTCGCATGTAAGGATTCACTTGGTCGGTTGAGGTGCGCTGCAGCTTCAACTGTTGGAGAGAATGGTTTCAATAGGTCTGGGGCATTAATTGATGCAGAAGTTGATATTCTGGTAATAGATACTGCTCACGGACATTCTTCTTCAGTTATTGATGCCGTCGGGAGAATAAAGAAAGAGTTTAGGGGAGTTCAAGTGATTGCAGGAAATGTGGCCACCCAAGATGCGACAAAGGCCTTGATTGATGCTGGTGCAGATGGAATAAAAGTTGGTATTGGCCCGGGCTCTATTTGTACTACTAGAATAGTAGCTGGAGTAGGAGTTCCACAAATGACAGCAATAATGAATTGCGTTGAGGAAGCTGAAAAAGAAAGAATTCCCATAGTAGCTGATGGAGGGATAAAGTTCTCAGGAGATTTTGCAAAATCCATAGCAGCAGGAGCGACTTGTGCCATGATAGGATCGTTGTTGGCTGGTACAGATGAGGCCCCAGGTGAGATAATTTTATTCCAGGGTAGGAGCTTTAAGACTTATCGTGGTATGGGTTCCCTAGGAGCGATGGCCAGAGGATCTGCAGATCGCTATTTTCAAAAAGAAGTTCAAGCTGAGAAGTTGGTTCCGGAAGGGATAGAAGGGCAGGTATCATATAAGGGGCCCGTCAATAATGTGATTCACCAACTCATTGGTGGATTAAGGGCAGCTATGGGATACACTGGTAACAAGGATATTCAAGCTATGAGAAAAGGTTGTTCATTTGTTAGGATTTCAGGATCTGGACTTTCAGAAAGTCATGTACATGATGTTAAGATAACAAGGGAAGCACCAAATTACGGGAGTAAACTGGGAATAGACGAGGTTTAATTTCTATTAGAAGATATGCGTGCAATTTCAAGAGCAGCAGCGGCAATTGAGATAATAGATGATTATCTCATAGGTAAACCAATTGAGGTGGCCTTAAAAAGTTGGTTTAGAGGTAATCGATTTGCCGGTTCTGGCGATAGATATTCCATCCGTGATATAATATTTGAAGTTATTAGAAAAAGAAAATCACTTATCTTTCCATTTGAATTGAGAGGCTATAAAGAAAATGGCCGCCTTTTAATTTTATCCTATTTGGCTGATCATTATAAAAAGGATGAATTGATAAACGAAATAAAGAAAAATGAATATTTTCCCAGCCCTCCAAATTCAAGTGAAATCAAAATACTGGAGGAGAAAAACCAAATTTTGGCAGGAGCTCCAAGTTCAATAGCTTTTAATTACCCATCATTTTTGTCCGATGGATTATCGCAATCACTTGGAGCAGACTTGAAATCAGTTATGAAAGAAATGCAAGAAAGAGCCCCACTTTATTTGCGTGTAAATCTGATAAAAAATCAGATAACTGAAGCCCAAAAGAAATTAGCTGTTGAGCGAATTTTATGTTCTCGTTTAAGCACTGCTACAAATGCTCTTCAAGTTATTGAAGGTGGAAAATTGGTAAAATCTTCTAGAAGCTATAATTCTGGAATGATTGAGATTCAAGATTTGTCCTCTCAGATCATGTGTGATTTACCTGAAATAATCGAAGGTGGACGTATTCTTGATTATTGTGCGGGTGGGGGAGGAAAAATATTAGCAATAGCTTCTAGCACAATGAACAGAGGGGAATTATTAGCTTTTGATATTAATCAGAAAAGACTTGTTGAATTGACAAGTCGGGCTAACAGGGCAGGTGCTAACATAAAATTATTGAATATTTTAGATTTAAAGTATTACAGATCATCCTGTGATGTCGTTTTTGTGGATGCACCTTGCTCTGGATCAGGTGTTTGGAGACGCGACCCCCAAGCCAAATGGAACTTAACTAAAAGTAGGCTTGAAAAATTGAAGGAAAATCAGGCAAAAATTCTCAAGGAAGCTAGTAGTCATGTGAAAGTTGGGGGTGTTATCATTTACGTGGTTTGTTCTTTGTTGCCGGAAGAAGGTACTACACAGGTAAATTTGTTTTTGATGGAAAATCCCAATTTCAGAGATTTAAATCGAATGTTTTTACATCCTTTAGTAGCTGGGGATGGGTTTTTTAGAGCAGTTTTAAAGAGAGTAGGTTAATTGAGAATTATCTTGCTCAATGAAAAAGAAAATGTAAGAACATAAAGTGAACAAAATGTGATTCCATCATTTTTATTGAGTTTTAAGTTTGTAATGTTGCTACCGAAACAAAGATATGAAATAAGGAAATATAAATGACAAAACTTGTTGATTTTTCAGAAAGACTTGTAATGGATAAAGAGAAGGCACTTGAAACTGCACTAGCCCAGATTGAGCGAAATTTTGGAAAAGGCTCAATAATGAAATTAGGACAAGAAAATCCAGTGATTGATATTGAAGCAGTTTCAACAGGGTCAATTAGTTTAGATATAGCTCTTGGCATCGGAGGACTTCCCAAGGGTAGAATTGTTGAAATATATGGACCTGAGAGTTCTGGAAAAACAACTTTAGCCCTCCATGTAGTTGCAGAGGAGCAAAAGACAGAAGGTATTTGTGCGTTTGTCGATGCCGAGCATGCTTTAGACCCTAATTACGCTAAGAAACTAGGGGTAAATTTGGATGAACTACTTATTTCTCAACCTGATACAGGCGAGCAAGCATTAGAAATTACGGAGACACTAGTTAGATCTGGTGCTGTTTCATTGGTAGTAGTTGATTCCGTAGCAGCCTTAACCCCTAGGTCGGAGTTAGAAGGGGATATGGGTGATGCGCAAGTAGGAGCTCAAGCTAGGTTGATGAGCCAAGCAATGAGAAAGTTGACAGGCTCTATAAGTCGTTCTAATTGCATGGTTATTTTTATAAACCAGATTAGAATGAAGATAGGCGTGATGTTTGGAAGTCCAGAGACGACAACTGGAGGAAATGCATTAAAGTTTTATGCTTCGGTAAGATTGGATATTCGACGTATAGGAGCCCTAAAAGATCGTGATGAAATAGTTGGGAATGCAACACGTGTTAAAGTTGTAAAGAATAAAGTGTCACCGCCGTTTAAGCAGGTGGAATTTGATATAATGTATGGTGAAGGTATTTCAAAGGCAGGTGAAATAATTGATTTAGGTGTTAAATTTGGTATCATTGAGAAATCTGGTTCATGGTTTTCTTACGGAGATGATCGAATAGGTCAGGGTAGAGAAAATGCAAAGAAATTTTTAATTGATAATAAAGAATTAGCGGTAGAAATTGAGGAAAAAATTAGAAATGCAAATGGTTTAGGAAATGATAGTTCTAAGGAAATTGTAGAAGAACCTGCCCTTTTGGAAAAAGATTAATTAAGAGCTAACCTAATAAGCTCTATGAAGACATTTAACACATTATAATTATAGTATTTTATTGGACATACTGTAGTTTATTTTAAGGGGAATTATGGTTGGGCTAGCAGAAATTCGGACTACTTTTCTGGATTTTTTTGAGAAGAAAGGACATGAAGTCGTTAAAAGTTCGTCTTTAGTTCCCAATAATGATCCAACCCTGATGTTTACGAATTCAGGAATGGTGCAATTTAAAAATGTTTTCACTGGTGCAGAAAAAAGAGACTATAGATCCGCTGTAACTAGTCAAAAGTGTTTGCGCGCTGGCGGAAAACATAATGATTTAGATAATGTAGGATACACGGCACGTCATCATACCTTTTTCGAAATGTTGGGCAATTTTTCCTTTGGTCATTATTTTAAAGAGTTAGCCATACCTCTTGCTTGGGATTTGATCACCAAAGAGTTTGGCTTACCAAAAGAGAAGTTAATTGTCACTGTTTACCATACTGATGAAGAAGCTATTAAGATTTGGCAGAAATATGCAGGACTATCTAGTTCTCAGATTATAAAAATAAAAAGTGCTGATAATTTTTGGTCTATGGGCTCAACGGGGCCTTGTGGCCCCTGTTCAGAAATATTCTATGATCATGGCCCAAGTGTGCAAGGAGGACTTCCTGGTTCATCCGATGAGGATGGGGATAGATTTGTAGAAATCTGGAATTTGGTTTTTATGCAATATAATCAGTCAAAGGATGGCAGTCAGTCAAACTTACCAAAACCATCAATTGATACCGGCATGGGTTTGGAACGAATGGGTGCTGTTCTGCAAGGAACACATGATAACTTTAATACTGATCTTATGAGAGTATTAGTTGAGGAGTCAGCAAACTTATCTTCTCAGGATCCAGATGGGAACGCGAATGTCCATCATAGGGTGATTGCTGATCACATTAGGTCAATTGCATTTTTAATAGCAGAGGGTATTTTCCCATCCAATG
This sequence comes from Paracoccaceae bacterium, assembly GCA_002699695.2. Taxonomy (GTDB): domain Bacteria; phylum Pseudomonadota; class Alphaproteobacteria; order Rhodobacterales; family Rhodobacteraceae; genus CACIIZ01. The sequence goes on from PACC02000054.1 coordinate 16,036, forward strand.
AAGGAAGAGGATATGTTTTAAGACGGATAATGCGAAGAGCCATGCGTCATGCTCATTTTCTAGGCGTGAAAGAACCCATGATGCACAAAATGGTTGGGGCGTTGACCAGGGAGATGGGAACAGCATTCCCAGAACTTATTGAAGCTAAAGAATTGATCCAAGATAGTTTGCTCAATGAGGAGGTTAAGTTCAAGACAACCTTAGATAGGGGTTTAAAAATTTTAGATAATGAAATCAATGAATTAAAAGATGGAGATAAAGTATCAGGAGATATTGCCTTTAAGTTATATGATACATACGGTTTTCCTGTGGATTTGACACAAGATACTCTCCGGGAGAGACAATTGCAGGTAGATTTAAAAGGCTTTGAGCAGGCAATGGAGTTGCAGAAAGAAAGGGCAAGAAAGGCTTGGTCTGGATCAGGTGATAAGAAATTAGATGTTATTTGGTTTGAACTTGGTAGTAAATTAGGGGCAACAGAGTTCTTAGGATATAATACGTGCAGGTCACAGGCAAAGGTTTTAGCTTTAGTAGTTGAAGGAGTTCAGCAAGCGAAAGTCAGTGACAATGATTTAGTTGAAGCAGTCTTCAACCAAACACCATTCTATGCTGAAAGTGGTGGTCAGGTGGCTGATACTGGTAGAGTCTTTAATGATGAAATGGAAGCCGTTATTGAAGATGTGCAGAAAATTGGAAATCTCTTTGTTCATAAAGTAAAAGTGATCAAAGGTAAAATTTCTGCTGGAGATCTTCTAAGGCTGGAAGTAGATGACTTCAATCGTCAAGAAATATCAGCTAACCACTCAGCGACCCACATTATGCATCAAGCTTTGAAAGATGTTTTGGGATCTCATGTAAATCAGAGAGGATCACTTAATGATNCTGAAAAAATCCGATTTGATTTTTCACATGACAAGCCTTTGTCGACCAAAGATATCATGCTAGTTGAGAAAATNGTTAACAGAAAAGTCTTACAAAACTCTATTGTTTATACAAGATTGATGGATCTAACTGCGGCTAAGAAGCTTGGAGCGCAAGCTCTTTTTGGTGAAAAATATGACGAAGAAGTACGTGTAGTTATGATAGGTAATTCCGATGAACGTAAATCAAAAGTAGAGCATACAAATCAATATTCTATGGAGCTTTGTGGTGGAACCCATGTTGAAAGAACTGGTATGATTGGTTCTTTTGTGATTAAAGCTGAAATTGCTTCAAGTTCTGGTGTTAGGCGCATTGAGGCCTTGACGGGATTAAATGCTTTGAAATTTTCTCAATCTAATCGCAGCAATATTTCTGAAATAGCAGTTCTGTTAAAAGCCCCAGTCAATAAGATTAGTGAGAGAATTAATACATTACTTTCAGATAAGAGATTACTTTTAGATCAAATTTCTGAACTAAAAAAAGGCGCAGGCAAGCTTTCTAATCAAAAACAAGTTGATAATTATTCAAAGAAAATTCATGGAGTGCATTTGGTGGTTAATACTCTCGATCAATTTGAAAGTAAGGATATGAGATCTTTAACTGATCAGCAAAAAAAGGAAATAGATTTTGGTGTAATAATAAATCTATCCAAAGATAAAGATATGGATAAAATATCTTATAATGTTGGGGTGACTGATAATTTATGTGATGTGATTTCGGCTGTTGAAGTCATGAAAATTATTTCAAGTTTAACAAATGGTAAGGGGGGCGGTCGACCTGATTTTGCCCAAGGTGGGGGGCATGGTGTAGAAAAGATAGGAAGAATAGTACAAGATGTGGAAACTTTTTTGGGTCAAACCTTGGGTTGAGGAGAACGAGCAGAGATCTAAATATCTAGAGATTTTCTGAGATTTTCTTCAATTTTTTCCAAAAACTGAGTTGTATTAAGCCATGGTTGCTTTGGGTGAATTAAAAGGGCTAGGTCCTTAGTCATAAAACCAGATTCGACAGTTTCTACAACTACGTTTTCAAGTTTTGTTGAAAATTCTTCTAGAGCAGTATTTGCGTCAAGTTTGGCTCTATGTTTTAAGCCACCTGTCCATGCGAAAATCGATGCTATTGAGTTGGTAGAAGTTTCATTGCCTTTTTGGAACTCTCTATAATGCCTTGTTACTGTGCCGTGTGCTGCCTCCGCTTCTAAAGTTTTTCCATCTGGTGTCATCAGCTGACTAGTCATAAGACCTAACGATCCAAAACCTTGAGCGACGGTATCAGATTGGACGTCTCCATCGTAATTTTTACACGCCCATACAAATTCACCAGACCACTTTAGTGCTGAGGCTACCATGTCATCAATTAATCTGTGTTCATAAGTTATACCCTTGGCTTTGAATTTAATCTTAAATTCTTCCTCATACACTTTCTGAAAAAGATCTTTAAATCTTCCATCATAGGCTTTTAAGATTGTATTCTTAGTAGACAGATATACTGGCCAGCCCAATTTCAGCCCGTAATTCATAGATGCCCTGGCAAAGTCTATTATTGAACTATCAAGATTATACATTGCCATAGTAACACCACTTGAAGGTGCCTCAAATACCTCTCTCTCAATGATATTACCATCATCACCAACAAATTTTATCGATAGTTTTCCTTTGCTAGGAAATAGAAAATCAGTCGCTCTATACTGGTCTCCATATGCATGTCTTCCTATCACTATAGGACTTGTCCATCCTGGGACTAACCTGGGCACATTTTTACAGATTATAGGAGCTCTAAAAACTACCCCACCAAGGATATTTCTTATAGTGCCATTGGGCGATCGCCACATTTTTTTTAATTTGAACTCTTCGACTCTAGCCTCGTCTGGTGTAATTGTGGCACACTTCACGCCGACGCCGTATTTCTTAATAGCTTCAGCTGCTTCAATAGTAATACGGTCTTCGGTTCTATCTCTTTCTTCAATCCCCAGGTCATAGTAATGTAAATCGATATCTAGAAAAGGAAGGACCAATTTTTCCTTTATAAATTTCCAGATAATTCGGGTCATTTCATCCCCATCCAATTCAACAACGGGATTGTTAACTTTAATTTTTTTTTGCATTTGCGACATTGTATTGTTTTTCCAACTGATTTCTGTTAGCCAATTTTTAATTACTAGAAAGTTATATTACGCAGTTTTTTTATATTTCTGCTCTCTATCAACATGTTTACAGTATCTATTCAAGCTTTTTTTTTTTGGAGAATATTTTGAAGCCTAATTTTATATTAGCCAGACCACAAATGGGAGAAAACATAGGTGCAACAGCCAGAGTAATGTGGAATTTTGGTTTGGAGGGACTTAGGCTGGTCGCTCCTAGAGATGGTTGGCCTAACAAAAAAGCTGCGACTGTATCTTCGGGTGGGGGCAAAATCCTGGACGAATGTCATGTCCATTCCACAGTTGAAGACGCGGTTCATGACTTAAATTTTGTATTTGCGACAACTATTCGTTCAAGAAAGTTTTCTAAGGAGATTTTTAATCCTTATGATGGTATGAAATTGATAAAAGAATTGGTTGAAAAGGGTCAGTCAACTGGGATAATTTTTGGTTCTGAGAGGGCTGGATTAGAGAGTAAAGAAATAGCAATCGCAAATGCAATAATTTCAATACCTGTAAATACCAAATTCAGGTCTCTAAATCTTTCACATGCAGTAGCCCTTTTAGCATATGAGTGGTTCAGAATATCTGGTGATGAGAAGTTCACAACAAAGGATGCTAATGCTCATTTAAGTAGTGCTACTCAATCCGAAGTAAATAGCTTAGTTGATCATCTGAAGATTGAACTCAACCATTCTGGTTATTTTTGGCCAGAAGATAAAAGAGACAGCCTCAATAGGAATATTGAAAACTTGTTCCATAGGATGCCTTTAACTAATCCAGATATCAGGACTTTATTTGGCGTTATTAAGGCTCTCTCAAAACGGAGAAACTCTCTGTAATGCAACTTATTGAGAGATTTCAAAGCCTTTAGATGCGTCGCCAAGACGCAATACAAAAATTTAACTGCGGGTTTAATTGTATTATGGGAAAGACTAAAAGGGTCTAACTTAATTCATACACTATATAGGAAAATTTGAATGGAGTCAGGTTTAAGTAATTCTTACAATAGGCAAGCTGTACAAATATGGCTTTTCATGCTCCTTATTTTGATCCTTCTTATGATTCTTATTGGTGGCCTTACCAGGTTAACCGACTCTGGATTATCAATTACAGATTGGGATCCTTTAATGGGAGCATTTCCACCCATATCACTAAATGATTGGGTTCATTTGTTTAATGAATACCAGAAAACTTCGGAATTTATTCTGCAAAATAACTATATGACTCTAGAAGAGTTTAAGTATATTTTTTGGTGGGAATGGGGGCATCGTCAGTTTGGTAGATTGATAGGGTTAGTTTGGTTCCTTGGCTTTATATTTTTAAATTATATTACTAGCTTGCCAAGATTTTTGTTTATCTCGGGCCTCTTTTTAGGAATTCTTGGGTTAACTCAGGCATTTATCGGATGGTGGATGGTAAAATCTGGGTTAGATTTGGAAGAAAAGGTGTTGGACGTTGCTTCTTATAGGTTGGCCATCCATCTGAGCTTGGCGCTAATAATTTTCTCTATAATTTATTTACTTATCAGAATAAATGGCACTTGGTTAGATCAAACAGCACCTAAAAAAAATGTAGGAAGGAGTTCAGTAGAGGAAATTCTTACTAATTTATTATTGGGGTGCTTCTTTGTGCAAGCTTTTCTTGGTGCATTAGTTTCGGGAATAAATGCGGGTCAGAGTTATACAGATTGGCCTTTAATGAATGGAAAAATCGTTCCTGAGGACATCTTCTATTTGGTTCCTGGCTATATCAACTTTTTGGAAAACCCTGCCTTAGTGCAATTTAATCATCGGATGATGGGTTACACGCTTTTTGTCTTGGGCAGTATCATATGGGTGACAGGAGTAAGAAAGCCTAATTCATATCCAGTTCAAAAGATCAATTACCATTTTTTGTTTGGTTTTTTATCATTGCAAGTGATCATAGGTGTCCTTGCTTTATTAAATTCTGTTCCATTATATTTGGGCTTAGCACACCAATTAGTGGCTATATTGTTATTACTTTCTATATTAAATCTGAAATTTAATTTATATCATGAGAGAAGAGCTTAGTTTCCAGGCAAATAAGTCAGGTTTCATTCCGACCATTTAGGATCTCGCTTCTCTATGAATGCTGAAATGCCCTCTACGGTCTCATCTAGAACCATATTTTCAGCCATAATTTTTGCAGTATAATCATAAGCATTTTCTAGTTTCATCTCAGCTTGTTCATAAAAAGCTTTTTTTCCTATTTTGACCAC
>PACC02000082.1 GCA_002699695.2 Paracoccaceae bacterium
CGGGTTTTCGGACAAAAATCCATAACCTGGATGAATAGCTTCAGAATTTGTCTGGTGTGCTACTTCTATCATTCTATCAATAGACAGATAACTGGTGACTAAAGAAGCTTCACCAATTTTTATAGCCTCATCAGCAAATTTCACATGCGGAGAGTTCTTGTCAGCTTCTGTGTAAACAGCTACTGATTGCAACCCTAGTTGATTGAGGGTTTTTATGATTCTTACAGCTATTTCACCACGATTTGCTATAAGAACTTTCTTAAATGAATCTATTTTGGTTTTTGTCATATCAAAATACGGTTAAAGAAACATTATAGTCTAGCAATTCCAAAACTGTTGGGATTCAATTGGCGTTTGTCTCTATTTTCACAAACACCAAGACAAAAGCCAATCACTTTTCTTGTATCTCTAGGATCTATCATCCCTTGATCCATCATTCTACCAGAAGTATAAAAAGCATCCGATTGACTTTCAAAATGTTCTTCAATTTCTTGAAGCTTAATCTTCAAGTTTTTTTGATCAAGCTTTTTGCCTTTTCTCTCCGAAGCTCTGGTCCAAACCTGGTTCATTGTCATAGCAGCTTGCTTCCCACCCATGACTCCTGTTTTTGCATTCGGCCAAGTGAACAAGAAATCTGGTTTGAATGCATAACCACACATCCCATAATTGCCAGCCCCAAAACTTGCTCCAATATAAAAAGTGATTTTTGATACTCTTGCATTCATGACAGCTTGTATCATTTTAGAACCGTGTTTAATCATGCCTTGTTGCTCGTATTCCTTACCAACTAAATAACCAGTTGTATTATTAAGAAAAATAATTGGTTTTTTCACCTGATCACTTAACTGTATAAATTGAGCGGCCTTAGTAGCTCCGTTGGGATCGATTGGACCATTATTTCCAATAATACTACAATCTTTCCCGAAAACTTTCGCGTGTACGCACACCGTGCTAACCCCATAACCTGACTTAAACTCTAAGAATTCAGAGTCATCGACAATGCGCAACATTAGTTCTCGAACATCATAAGATTTTTCAAAACTGGTGGGAACTATTCCGAGGATTTCTTCTGATGAATATCTAGGTCCCCCAAATTCTAATTCATAACTTTTGATTTTTTCCCATCCAAGATTCCTTACCACTTTACGTGCTAACTTTATTGCATGCTGGTCATGATCAGCTAAGTATTCGACAAGTCCAGTAACTTTGGAGTGCATTTCGGCTCCGCCTAGCTCCTGATCTTGCGAAATCTCTCCCGTCGCTGCCTTCACTAAAGCCGATCCTGCCAGTGCTGCCATACCATTTTTCTTTACGCCAATGACATAATCGCTCAAACCTGGCTGATAAGCACCACCAGCCGTCGAAGGTCCATGTAATACTGTCACCACAGGAATGCCTAAAGCACTTAATTCTGCTAAACCGCCAAACAGACCACCAGCATATGTCCAAAGTTCTACAGAGTACTCAAGTAAATTTACCCCAGCGCTTTCAACTAGATGGACGAGTGGAAGTTTGAATTTTTTTGACATGTTAATACAGGCCAAACCTTTTTCAACTGATTTAAGCGTTATGGCACCAGCATTAATTCCGCTATCATCAATATAAATAACGCATTGCACCCCAGAAACATATCCAATACCGGCTATTACATTAGCCCCTGCAACTGCAGTATCTGGATTGGAATCGTCCACAAGATATCCTGCCAAATTGTACATATGTAAAAAAGGCATGCCTGGATCTAGAAGAGCTCCCAAACGATCCCGGGGAGACAGTTGATTTCTTTTTTCAAATGTTTCTTTTCGTTGTGCTGATTTCTCTACTGCCCTTGTCTCAATTTGATGCATCTTCTTCAATAAATCGAGCTGATATTCTTTATTTTTTAAAAAATCATCTGAACCAATAGATACTTTAGATTTATGAGATTCCAATCTGTATCCCCCTGTTTTTTCTTTTAGTACTTTCAGTAAGCAAAAATGAAGTCATGACCATATACTATTTTGACAATAAGTGAAAAAAGATCACAAAGATTTATCGGCCACTATTTCACATAAAAATAGTTTGTTACATAAAATTTATTATTAAGGGATAAAAAATAACGGTCAATATATCAAGATAAATGAAGCTATGTATTATCATTCAACCCCATTAACCGATTTTCTTAATAACGTATTTTGTTAATATTAATCGATGAAATAGTGCAATATCATTTTCTTTTCTAATTTGATAAACTCGTCCTAAGATTCCATAATAATGTTTGCTAACTAAGGAAAATGTCAAAGAAACTAATGAATTCAGTAGAACAAGAATATACTTTCCAAAAATCTCAAATGGGGAAAAAAATAGGGTGTTCTGAATGGATTACCGTTGCGCAAGAGAGAATAAATAAATTTGCAGAAATCACAGAAGATCCTCAATTTATTCATATAGATCCAGAAAGGGCAAAACAGTTGAGTCCTTTTGGTAAGACAATAGCTCACGGATTTCTTGTCCTGTCTTTAGCAAGTAAGTTTGCTATTGAAGTTTTACCTAAAACATCATCAAGAATTGTCCGCATCAATTATGGCTTTAACAAAGTTAGATTTATTCACCCAGTTTTTGTGGACTCCCTAGTCAGGGGAACATTCACCTTAAATGGTGTTGAAAAAAAAGATTCTTTTAGTTTATTGAAAAATTTTGAGTTGAAAATTGAAATTAAGGATACTGAAAAACCTGCTTTAGTTGCTGAATGGCTTATACTGACCCAGTTTAGTGAATGATCAACCCTAAACTCTGAGCTAAGAGGATTATAAAATGGCACGCCAAATACTTGTTGCATCAACGGCCCGCACTCCAATAGGAAAAGCATATAGAGGCGCCTACAATAATACTCAGGCACAAACATTAGGTGGGCATGTCATCAAGCAAGCTATTAAGCGAGCAAACATTGATCCCAAGACTGTAGAAGATGTTATTCTTGGCGCAGCAATGCAACAAGGCTCTTCTGGAAGAAACATAGCGAGACAGTCTGCAATCCGGGCAGGGTTACCGACATCTGTACCAGGAATGTCAGTAGATAGACAATGCGCTTCAGGACTAATGGCATTCATGGTAGCTGCTGGAAGAATAAAAAATGAAGAAATTGATATTTCAATAGCTGGTGGCCTGGAATCCATTTCCTTAGTTCAAAATGAACATGCAAACCGGCATAGAACCACTGATCCATGGCTTGTGAAGCACTGCCCCTCGATCTACATGGCAATGATAGAAACAGCTGAAATTGTCGCAGAACGGTATGGAATCTCTAGAGAAGTCCAAGATGAATTTGCGGTGATCAGTCACGCCCGCACAGCACTAGGTATAAAAAAAGGTGCTTTTGATAAAGAATTAGCTCCATTACCAACCATTAAAAAAGTCACAGATAAGGAGACAAAAGAAATTTCTGATGTCGAAGTGACACTGAAATATGATGAAGGATTAAGGGATGGGACTAACTTTAAAAGCTTACAAAACCTGGAGCCAGTCTTTAAGAACGGCCAAGATATAAAAACTGGCTCTTTTATAACAGCTGGAAATGCTTCACAACTCTCTGACGGAGCTTCAGCTTCAGTACTTATGGATGCAAAAACGGCTGAGAAAAACGACGTTAGCCCTTTGGGTATTTTCCATGGAATATCCGTCGCAGGCTGTGATCCAGATGAAATGGGGATTGGACCAGTATTTGCTGTACCAAAATTACTCAAACAATTTAACTTGAAAATAGATGATATTTCTGTCTGGGAACTTAATGAAGCTTTTGCTTCACAAGCCGTCCATTGTCGTGACAAGCTTAGGATCAATCCCGATCTATGCAATGTTAACGGTGGAGCGATAGCCATTGGGCACCCTTATGGTATGTCAGGAGCTAGAATGGCTGGCCATGCTCTAATTGAAACCAAAAACAGAAAAGGAAAGTATTGTGTTGTAACCATGTGTATTGGTGGAGGCATGGGTGCAGCCGGCTTGTTTGAAGCTCTTTAATTTGGCGCATTCAGTGTTTTAAGGTTTTAAAATCACCTTACCTATAGCCTTACGATTTGCGAGAGTCATTAAAGCTTCAGTAGCATCTTCCAAAAAAAACTGTTGGGAAACCAAGGGTGATATTTTTTTTTCCTTATACCAATTAAAGAGAATTTCAAAATTCTCATTATCAGCCGCCGTTTCTTTGAGCCTAAAATTTCCCCAGAATACGCCGACAACAGAGCATCCCTTAAGCAAAGTTAAGTTCGTAGCTAGTTTAGGAATATTACCTGATGCAAATCCTATGACAAGGGCACGACCACCCCAGGCCATTGAACGCACACATGGCTCAAATAGGTCACCACCAACAGGATCATAAAGCACGTCAATACCATTCTTGCCAACGATTGCCTTGATCTGATCCCTCAGGTCATTTTTCCCATAATTAATTAAATGATCTGCTCCTGCTTTTTGTGCAGCTTCAAGTTTTTCTTGATTACTTGCTGCCGCTATTACTTCAGCACCCATTAATTTTCCAATTTCTACCGCTGTAATTCCCACACCACCACCAGCTCCTAAAACGAGTAGCTTTTCCCCTTTCTTAACCTGCCCTCGCTGCCTTAAGGCATACATCGATGTCCCATAAGTCATTGTAAATCCTGCTGCGGTTACTCCATCCATTTCTGGTGGACGTCTCAATAATGCTTTTGCATCTATGACTATATATTCAGCAAATCCGCCGAATAATGTCATGGCCATGACACCTTCTCCAATCGAAAAATCTTTTACGCCTTCACCTAATTCATCGATTACTCCGGCTACTTCTCCTCCCGGAGAAAACGGTAAATCTGGTTTATACTGATACTTGTTTTCAATGATCAAGGTATCCGGGAAATTAACTCCACAAGCCTCAACCTTTATTCGCACTTGGCCTTTAGAAGGTTTTGGAACCGGAATGTCTTTGATTGCAAGCTTCTCAGGTGGTCCGAATTCAGTACAGAGAACAGCGCGCATTAATAATCCTTTCCCAAGTTGAACTTTTTTTACTAACAGAAAACGTTTATTGTGGTGCTAACATATCCTGTTACTATGTTTCAACTTCAATTAGAAAATAGAGTCAAAAAAATGGGAAGTCCTGTCAGTCTTGAAATTATTCAAAATATAGCAATTTTAAAAATACTTAATCCACCAGTTAATGCACTAAGTCATTCAGTTCGGCTTAATCTCATGAGTGCCCTAAAAGATGCAGAAAAAAATGAATCTGTTTCAGCTATCATTGTTATGGGTGAAGGAAATACCTTTCCCGCTGGGGCAGATATTACTGAATTTGGAACACCTCCAAAGAATCCTATCTTACCATTGGTATGCGACAAAATTGAACAATTAAACAAACCGGTTATAAGCGCCATGCATGGAACTCCGCTGGGAGGAGGACTGGAAATTGCTCTTTCGTGTCACTATCGCCTTGCACATCCTCACACAAAACTTGGTCTTCCTGAGGTACACTTAGGTCTTCTGCCAGGCGCTGGTGGTACGCAGCGTCTTCCACGTCTTATAGGTCTACCAGAAGCATTCAAGATTGCTGCCAGTGGAATGCCCATAAGTGCGAAAAAAGCGAAGGAAATTGGTTTAATTGATGAACTAATTGAAAATATTAATGATGATCCCATTAGCTTTGCTGATAAACTCTTAAGTTCTAACAAGCAAATTTTAAGAACTTGTGACATTACAAAACATTTAAATGAAACCCCTGAAAACAGTCGTGAAATGTCTAAAATCCGGGCATCCTTTGCAAAGTCACATCGTGGCCAGATTGCTCCTGGAAAAATTGCTAATTGTATAGAAGCTACTTTAAAGATGCCCTTTGAAAAAGGTCAGGAATTAGAAAGAAATACTTTTGTAGAGTTACTGAAAACTAATCAAAGTAAAGGCCTAATCCATGCTTTTTTTGCAGAAAGAAAAAGTTCTAAAATACCTGAAGTTACCAAAGCGATCCCCCGTCCTTTAAATAAAATAGGTGTTGTCGGGGGCGGAACGATGGGATCGGGAATAACTATAGCCGCTCTCAATGCAGGCATCCCAGTAACTATGATCGAACGAGATATAGAAAGCATCAGAAAGGGGAAAAATAACGTAGAAAAAGTATATAAGAGGGATATAGAAAAAGGTCGCTTATCTGAATCTGCGGTTAATGATATTCTTGCACAATTCAATACCTCAACTGATTTTGACTCCTTATCACAGGTGGACATGGTCATCGAAGCCGTTTTCGAGGAAATGCCTATTAAAAAGCAAGTCTTTCAGATTTTGGATCAAGTTATCAAACCTGGCGGGGTGCTGGCTTCCAATACATCTTATCTTGATATTAATGAAATTGCTACCGTGACCTCTAGACCCTCCGATGTCATTGGCTTACATTTTTTCTCACCGGCCAATATCATGCGCCTATTAGAAATTGTTGTTCCGAGCAGAGTTTCTGATGATGTCGTAGCAACAGGATTTTCTTTGGCTAAAAAAATGAGAAAAATACCTGTGAGAGCGGGTGTCTGCGATGGTTTTATAGGAAATAGAATTTTAAACAATTATGGTGATTGTGCTGCATTCATGATGGAAGATGGCGCCACACCTTATGAAATTGACAAAGCGATCTTCGAATTTGGGTATCCAATGGGACCATATCAAATGTTTGATTTGGCAGGTGGGGATATTGGTTGGGCAACAAGAAAACGTTTAGAACCCTTTAGAAACCCACAAAGCCGTTACGTTCATATTGCCGATAAATTATGTGAAAATGGATGGTTTGGGCAAAAAACAGGAAGAGGTTTTTATCGCTATGATACAGGAAACAGGCGAGGGAATGAAGATCCAGTGGTATTAGAAATTATAGATCAAGAACGGCTCAAAAAAGGGATAACCACTAGGAAGTTTTCACAAGAGGAAATAATCCAACGCTATATGGCGGCTATGGTTAATGAAGCTGCAGAAGTCGTCCGTGAAGGAATTGCCCTTCGACCCTCTGACGTCGATGTTACCAAACTATTTGGATATGGGTTCCCCAGATATCGTGGAGGTCCTATGCAATATGCCGACACTTATGGACTTGATATAATGCTTGCTGATTTACAGGAATTTGAAAAAGAAGATCCAATATTTTGGAAACCTTCATCCCTAATTGAGAAACTGGTTAGAGAAGGCAATAACTTTGATAGCTTGAATCTCTGAACCGTAGAAAAACCTTTTCTATCCAAAGAAATTGTCATGGGTTAGATTAGCTATGTCAACAGATTTGAGAACACTTGCCAGAACTAGCTCTGTATTGAAATTGGCCTCCGCTGCGCTGCCTTCATCGTATAGAACCATAGCCACATCTTGGGCCGCTCCTGAGCCTCCGTCTGTAAATAGTAGTAATTTGTTTTCATTGATGTCACCCTGTGTCACCTGAGCCCCAGATGCTCCTGATAATAGTCCTTTTCCTCCACCGGACCCGTCATTAGTATTCTCAAGAGAGGTTTCGATCGCTCCCAAAATCTGCGAGGAAGATATCCCAGCGCCTGTGAAATCGATAGCTGTTCCACCAGCTAAACCATTAACCGTCACAGCTGTTTTAAAACCGACAACTAAGTGAGTAATATCGACACTGCTATTTTTAGCATTGGACGTGAAGTCTGCAGATAATAAGTTGTCAGTACTGTCAGAACCGGTAGAGGTATTTGCTGAGCTTTCAGAGTCTGTTAAATTTCCAATGTATTTTAAGATGTCACCATTAGAAGCACCAGCCGTAAACTGTTTAATAATGTCCATACCCGAAGTTGCGTTAAAAATAATAACATCTGAGGCGCTATCAGAGTTTCCGAGAGAGATAGTATCCGCTCCAGCAGCTCCTGTAATAGTATCTGCACCAGCTGCGCCATCGATTGTGTCATCTCCAGAACCCGAGGTAATGGTATCTCCCTGAGCACCACCTGTAATAGTCAATCCTTCTGTTTGACCCGTAAGGTCAACAACAGTTGCTGTTGAAGCAAGAGTGATTGCATTGATATTTTGTAAATTAGCGTCCGTTGAAAAAGTATGTGAACCATTGGATAGAGTTAAGGTATCAGTACCTGATCCACCATCAATGGTATCACCGTTACCATGACCAGCCGTAGAAACCGTAATAATGTCATCACCAGCACCAGCAGCGATCGTATCATTACCTCCCCTGCCATCAATAGTGTCGTCACCACCTCCACCATTAATAATGTCATTGTTACCATTCCCTTTTAAAGTATCATTTCCTGACAATCCGGTTAATGAGTACGCTCCTGTTGTTGAGTTTCCTACATCTATTGTACCACCAGCTACTTTAGTAGTCAGATTAGCAATCCCTGAATTAGTTGTACTACTGCTAGCAACAAAGTTTGCAATGTTAGTTGCATTCGCAATAGCTCCACTACTCACAATAAGAACATCGGTATCACCCCCAGATGTTCCTCCTAAATCTGTGATAGTATCAGTACCACCATCTGCCTTAAAGGTGTCGTTACCGGCACCGCCAGTCATTTCATCATTATCAGCACCACCTGACAGTACATCATTACCAGCATTGCCAGTAAGCGCATCAGCATTCACGCCACCAGATATAATATCAGCTCCACCTCCACCTTTTAGGGTATCAACACCCCCCTGACCATTGATTTTATAGTCTCCAGAAGCTGCCGTCATATTGATAGTCCCACCCCCTGTTTGCGTGGTGAGATTAACAGTACCGCTTGAGTTACTTGTGCCCCCGCCAGCAGTAAAAGAAACAATATTAGTAGCTGTTGCCTCGGCGCCACTGCTCACAATTAGAACATCGCTATCTCCGCCTGAGGCTCCGCCAAGATCCGTAATGATGTCAGATCCAACATCAACCTTGAATGTGTCTGCTCCGGCATTACCCGTCATAGTGTCATTACCTCCTTTTCCTTGCAGAGTATCATCCCCACCATTACCGGTAAGAGTGTCTACTTGCGCACTACCTGTTAATGTGTCCCCTGAGCCACCTCCTCTAATATCATAAGTACCTGAACCAGCATTTGTCATATCAATAGTGCTGGCGCCACTTGCGGCATTTAAGATAAATGTTCCTGCATTCGTCGTTCCAGAGTTGGCAGCAAAGTTAGAAACATTATTTGCAGTAGCCTTGGATGAAGCATCCGTTACCTTAACTTCATCACCCGTCGCCAAGTCTGTAATCACATCATCACCAGAGGCTATAGTAAAAACATCATTCCCCGTACCGCCCGTCAGATTGTCGTCACCCGCACCGCCATTGATAGCGTCATTTTGAGCACCGCCATTGATAATATCTGCTCCACCGGCACCTGTAATAATATCAACACCATCTGAACCTGTTATATTATCAACCTGAGCATCACCCTGAATAGTGAACCCTTCTGTTTGGCCACCAAGATTAACCGTAGAACCACTAGTTGCATCGGTCTTCACAACTTCAATTGTTGCTATTTTGCCGTCAGTTGAAAATGTATGGGAACCCGCTGACAGCTGAATGGTATCAGTACTTCCTCCATTGCCAACAAAAGTATCCGAATTTCCTTCACCTGCTGCAGCAATCTTAAACGTATCATTTCCACCATCACCGGTTAATGTGTCATTTCCCGCACCGCCAGTTAATGTATAACCAGGAGTTCCAGTATTGTCAGCACCTGAAACATTGATAGTACTAGCTGTGCTTGCTGCCTTTATTTCAAAAGTACCACCAGTATTTTTTGTACCACTGGTTGCATTAAAGGCTGAGACACTCTCTGCCACAACAGAACCGCCCGTNATGACAACAACGTCACCCGTTGCTANATCCTTAATCGTGTCAGAACCNGCACTAATGTTGAANGTATCATTATTATTACCACCGTGAAGCTCATCNTCTCCAGCACCACCNGTTANAACNTCATCACCATCGTTACCTTTCAGCGTATCATTAGCATTATTTCCCAGAATAATATCATTACCTGCCCCACCAGTTAGGCTATCCTGACCAGTTCCTCCAACCAATTTAAAGGCTTTTGAACTTCCTGTAGCACTGGCAACAGAAATAGTAACACTGGACCCATCAGCAGCAGTTAAAACCGCCTTCGTCGCATCTGTGGAATTATTCTGAGTAGCCGAAGTTGCCGTAAAGCCCTTGATACCTGTAGCATTCAAGGTTGCCCCAGAGGCAATTACCACGACATCGCTCTCGTTCCCAGCAGCGCCACCTAGGTCAGTAACGGTGTCCGTACCTGAATCCACTGTAATGATATCATTTCCTGATCCTCCTGTAATAATGTCACTTCCCGAACCACCAGTGATTGTATCAGCCGCACCGCCCCCAACAATTGTATCATCAGCACCTCCACCTGTAATAATATCCGCTCCTGCACCGCCTTTTAATGTATCGCCACCGTCACCGCCAACAATCTTAAAGGCTTTTGAAGAACCTGTCGCAAGGGTCATATCGATAGTTCGTGCTCCACCATCCTTGGCGTTTAAAACTGCATTATTTGCATTTGTAGAGTTATTTTGAGTAGAAGAAGTCGCCGTAAAGCCAATTATATTGTTAGCTGTTAGAGTGGCACCAGAGCTAACAATTACGATATCACTGTCTGTACCAGACCCGCCTAAATCGGTAACCACATCTGAACCAGAGGTAATTTTGAAGGTATCATTGCCGGCATTCCCAGTAATAATATCTGCCCCAGCACCTCCATCAAGGACGTCAGCAGCACCATTACCAGTTATGATATCGTTTCCGGACCCCCCTGTAATTATATCTGCACTTGCTCCCCCACGAAGATCAAAAAGCCCTGACCCCGCATTGGTCATAGTAATGGTGCTACCACCACTGTGTGCATTCAGAATGGCTGTGGCAGCATTACTTGTACCACTATCTGCAACAAAATTTCCTGTCAGATTAGCTGTTGCAGTACCACCGGTGACAACCAAATCATCGCCATCTGTCAAGTCCGTAATGGTGTCAGAACCCGCAGAAACCGTAAAGGTATCATTGGCAGCACCACCCGTTAAATTATCATCTCCAACACCACCATTAATAATGTCAGCCCCACCTTCACCCGAAATAATATCGTTACCACTTCCACCAGTGATGTTATCAGCAGCAGCGGCACCAGTTATGGTAAAAGCTTCGGCCTGCCCCGCTAGACTAACGTTAGATCCTCCACTGTCAGCAAGGATTTTTTCAATTGTTACCACTTTATTATCGGTTGTGAGGGCATGCGCACCAGAGGAGAGCACAATAGTATCTGTTCCACCTCCACCAACGAATTTATCGGTATTCCCTTTCGCTGCAGCATTGATTTTAAAGGTGTCATTTCCGGCATCACCAGTTAACTCATCAACTCCATTGCCACCAATGAGAGTATAGCCATTGCTGGCTCCATGAGCGGAAGACAAATCAATTGTACCACCACTTCCTACAGCGGTAAATTCAGCTGTTCCTGAAACAATTTTGGTAGCCGAAGTGGCAACAAAACCACTTATTCCCGTAGCTTGAGCTTTAGCCCCGTTAGTAACAACCAGAATATCACCAGTAGTAAGATCTGTTATTGTGTCAGTACCACCATCAACATTAAAGGTATCATTTTGTGTGTTACCTGTAAGGGAATCATCCCCGATACCACCAGTAATAATATCAGTACCAGCACCGCCAGTAATGATGTCATTTCCATTGCCCCCTGTTATAGCATCACCTGCACTACCTCCGTCGACCTTAAGAACTTCAGTCTGTCCTGTAAGATCAACAGTTGTCGCAGAACTCGCATGACCTTTGATAGTTTCAACATTAAGAAGTTTAGCATCCGTTGTAAAAGAATGGGATCCTGCGGATAGTTGAAGGACGTCCGATGTACCTGCTCCACCATCCAGGGTATCTGCATTACCCTGACCCGCGCTGTTAACCGTAATAGTATCGACTCCACTGCCGCCTTTGACATTATCCGTACCAGCGCCAACTTCAATTGTGAAGTTTTCTGTTTGGTTCGTTAAATCTAACTGTGAACCAGAAGAGTTTGCTTTTATTGTTTGAATATTCGCTAATTTACTGTCGCTGGTTAGAGTATGAACGCCGGTTGAAAGCTCTAAAGTATTGGCTCCACCCTTTCCATCTACAGTATCAGAGTTACCTTCCCCGGTAAGGTTAATCTTAAAGGTATCATTACCACTACCGCCTTTTAATGTATCCGTTTGAGCACCTCCAGAAATAATATAATCTCCTGAACCTGAGTTTGTCATATCTATGGTACCGCCACCAGCTGCAGCATTTAAATTTGCTGTTCCAGCATTGGAACTCGATGATGTTGCAACAAAATTTGTGATTCCATTCGCTGTAAGGGTGCCACTACCACCTACCTGAATAACATCATTTCCGGAGAGGTCAGAAATCTGGTCTGAACCCGTATTGATTATGAAGGTATCGTCTCCTGTTCCACCGCTAAGGGTATCATCTCCTGCTTCACCATTAATAATGTCGTCTCCAATTCCACCAGAAATAGAATCGTTCGCACCACCACCTTTCAGGGTGTCCGCAACTTTTCCCCCTGTAATATTATCTACCCCGTTACCACCATTAATCGTATAAGCTCCAGCTGCCGAAAGAGTCATATTTATGGTACTTCCCGAAGTATGGGAATTAATAGTTACCGTCCCGGCATTTGTCGTATCCGCATCAGCTGTAAAAGCTGCAACATTATTTGCTGTAACAGAACCACCTGTGACAACTAAATCGTCACCGGTTGCGAGGTCACTAATTGTATCATTGCCTGCACTGATGTTAAAAGTGTCATGACCGCTACCACCAGTCAGAGCATCATCATCAGCACCACCGCTAATCGTATCATTCCCGGTACCAGCAGAAATAATGTCATCACCTCCAGCACCAGTAATGATATCGGCATAATTACTTCCCGTTAATGTATCGACACCGGAATTACCTCCAAGAGTAAATCCATTACCAGAACCAGCAGAGGACATATTAATAGTCGTGGTAGTACCAGCCTTTGAATTTAGAGTTGCCGTTCCTAGATTTTTTGTTGTTGATCCAGCGGTAAAGCTCTTAATATTAGAGGCTGTTGCCGTAGCACCAGAATCCACGATAAGTACGTCACTTTGGCCACCCCCGGCTCCACCAAGATCATTAATGATATCACTACCCGAATCTACTTTAAATGTATCATCTCCTAGACCGCCTTCAAGGGTGTCTCCTCCCGCCTTACCGGTTATGATATCGTTCCCACTACCGCCTTTGAGAACGTCTCCCCCAGCATCGCCATTAATGGTAAAAGCTTCAGCCTGGTTGGTTAAATCAACAGTAGAGCCAGATGAATTGGCTACAATGGTCGCAACATTATTAAGTTTATTATCAGTCGTTAAGGTATGAGTTCCCGCCGAAAGTTGAAGGGTATTAGTTCCTCCCTTTCCATCAACAGTATCACTATTGCCTTGCCCAGTACCAGCAATCACAAAAGTATCATTTCCACTTCCACCGGTTAGGGTATCATTACCCGAACTGCCTGTTATTTTATAACCACCTGCAGCAGAATTGGTCATATCAATTGTGCCCCCAGATGCTGCTGTTAATTCAGCAATTCCATCATTTCGTGTTGAAGTTGTTGCTGCAAAACTTGCTATTCCTGTCGCTTTTGCCGTTGCGTTAGCACTAACGATAAGAATGTCTGCCGTACCACCAGAACCGCTTAAATCTGTTATGGTGTCTGTTCCGGAGTCTACCCGAAATGTATCTGCACCGGCATTTCCTGTTAAATTGTCGTCACCAACACCGCCTTTGATATCATCTGCACCACCATTTCCAGTAATGGCATCATTTCCGACACCACCTATAATGATGTCATTTCCGACACCACCTTTTAGGGTATCACCGCCAGTTCCGCCTGTGATGGAGAAATTACCCGAAAGAGCATTGGTCATATCGATTGTGATATTTGTGTTAGCACCAGAGAGATTGGCAGCTCCTGATGAAGTATTCTTAGTGCCATTTGTTGCAACAAATGCAGTTATGCCAGTAGCATTAGCCGTAGCACTACCTGTGACAACTAAAATATCGTTGGTTGTTAAATCAACAATTGTATCCGTTCCTGAATCAACATTAAATGTATCAGCTCCGGCATTTCCAGTCAGGGTATCACTACCAGCGCCACCAGTTAGACTATCATTACCGCCATTACCTTGTAATGTATCGCTATCGTTACCACCAAGAATAATATCATTCCCGCTACTTCCCTTTAAGGTATCGGCGCCTGCGCCACCGGTAACAGTAAAGCCACTGCCAGATGCTATCAAACCTAAGTCTATAGTTGCTCCACCGCTAGCAGCAGTTAAATTACCTTTATTTACATCAGAATTATTAATGGATGCACTTGTTGCGATAAATGATGTAATACCGGTAGCATTCGCAGTACATCCAGAAGTAATTTTAAGAATGTCTCCATCTGATAAATCAGTGATAGCATCAATACCGCTATTAACATTAAAGGTATCATTGCCAGATCCACCAGTAATAATATCATCACCAGTTCCACCTGTTATTATATCATCTCCTGCTTCACCCTTAATGGTATCATTAGCTCCTTCACCCTTAAGAGTATCATTGCCAGACCCACCAGTTATAATGTCCTGGCCAGAATTTCCATTGATCGCATACGCACCAGATGCAGAAGCTGATAAATTAATAGTTGCATTAGTACTTGCTTTTGCCGTTAAAGTAACCGTGCCTGACGAAGTATTTTTAGTACTGCCATTGGCTGTAAAGCTTACAATGTTTGTTGCCGTAGCATTAGCACTACCACTAACAATTAAAACATCTGTGTTTCCACCAGAAGCTCCGCCCAAATCTACTATGATGTCCGACCCAGTCTCTACTTTAAAAGTATCGTTACCGGTACCGCCAGTCAGGGTATCATCACCAGCCTCTCCTTGAAGGGTATCATCCCCACCCTCACCTTTGATAATATCATCGTTTCCATTACCCTTAATCGTATCATCGCCAGACCCCCCTGTAAGAGTATCTGTTCCAGTTCCACCAGTAATATTGAAAGCACCAGTATTAGCTCCTGACATATTAATCGTGCGACCACTATTATCTGCAGTGAGATTAGCTGTTCCCCCAAGATTTTTTGTTCCAGAATCAGCAGTAAAGCCCTTAATGCCAGTCGCATTTACCGTTGCACCAGAAGAAACAACAAGTATATCAGTTTCAGAACCTGACGAACCGCCAAGATCCGTTATGATGTCCGTTCCAGAGTCAACATTAAAGGTATCGGTGCCAGCATTTCCAGTGAAAGTGTCATTCCCAACACCGCCAGTTAATATATCTGCTCCAGCATCACCAACAATAATATCATCACCATCATCACCTTTAACAATACTATCCTGCTTACCAGCTTTAAGAGTATTATCACCTGCACCTCCAACAATATTGTATTTTCCAGTAGAGGCGGACATGTCAATAGTTACGGCACCCGACGCTGCGGTTAGATTTGCAGATGTCGCTGATGAATTAGCATTTGTAGAAGCATTAGTTGCTGTAAATCCAGTAATTCCAGTAACGTTAAGGGTCGCCCCGGAAGTAATTTTTATAATATCTCCATTCGTGAGATCTGTAATACTGTCTGTTCCAGCATCGATGTTAAAGGTATCCGCACCCAATCCCCCGGTAAGAGTGTCATTATTAGCTCCACCTGTAATGGCATCGGCACCATCGCCACCCGAAATAACATCATCACCAGCTCCACCAAGCAAAATATCATTATCTGCTGCACCACTGATAATATCGGCAGCATTACCACCAGTAATATTGTCAACGGCTGCGCCGCCAGTAAGAGTTAAGGATTCAGTCTGCCCAGTAAAAACAACTGTGGACCCTGAAGCATGTAGGGTAAAAGTTTCAATACTCACTAATTTATTGTCAGTTGTAAAAGAATGGTTACCAGTTGATAGCTTTAATTCATCCGTCCCTAATGCGCCCGTTATGGTATCTGCATCACCCTGACCACCGGATACTACCTCGAATATGTCATTACCTTTACTTCCAGTAACGGTATCAGCTCCATTTCCAACTTTTATTGTATAGGTTCCTGTTCCAACTGTAGCATCTTCAAGATCAATGACACCTCCGCCAGTTTTAACTGTTAAAGTAGCTGCCCCATTATTCTTGGTGGCAAAAGTAGCGTCAAAACTAGTAATCGTGTTGGCATTTGCTGTTGCGCCATTACTAACAACTAAAATGTCGCCAGTAGCTAACCCAGTAACTGTGTCAGTTCCTTGATCAACGTTAAAAGTATCATTGCCTGTACCACCCACAAGAGTATCATTATTAGCACCACCAGTCAGGGTATCGGCACCACCGCCGCCAGTCAGATCGTCTGCGCCAGCACCCCCATTGATTGTAAATCCTTCAGTTTGATTCGTTAGAACCAAGGTTGAGCCGCTGGAATGTGCATTGATAATTTCTAGATTGAGAAGTTTCCCATCAGTTGCAAAAGTATGAGTTCCGGTTGAAAGCTCTAGTTTGTCACCAGTCCCAGCACCACCATTGATTGTATCACTGTCCGCTTGACCATCACCTAAGACCTTAAAAGTATCATTACCCGAACCTCCAACCAGAGTATCCGTACCTGCTCCACTTCTGATCTCAAAAACCCCTGTAGCCTGGTCCATGTTGATCGTACCGCCGCCTGATACTGCAGACAGAATAGCCTGTCCTGCGTTGGTTGTACCTGTTGTTGCAACAAAATTCTTTATATCTTCTGCTGTTGCGATTGCTCCACTGCTCACAACTAAAACATCGGACTCACCGCCGGCCCCTGCCCCACCAAGAAGGGTAATAATATCTGATCCAGAATCCACCTTGAGGGTATCATTGCCAGCCCCACCTTTGAGAGTATCATTACCACCACCACCAGTAATAATGTCATTACCACTGCCGCCAGTCAGATTGTCTGCCTGAGCACCGCCCGCAACAGTGAACCCCTCAAGTTGACCCGTAAGATCTAAGGTTGTACTAGAGGCATTAGCATTGATGGTTTCTATAGTGACAAGCTTATTGTTAGTGCTGAAAGCATGGCTACCCGCCGACAAATTAATTACATCTGACCCTGCACCCCCTATTAGGGTATCATTGTCTCCATGCCCCGCAGTAAGTATAGTAATAATATCATTACCATCACTTCCAGTAATGGAATCCGTTTGACCACCAACCGTGATAGTAAAACCTTCCGTTTGGTTTGTAAGATCAACAGTTGAACCACTGGTTGTATCTACTTTAACCTGTTCAACGTTCTTGAGCATATTGTCATTAGTTGTAAAGGTATGGGTTCCTGCTGAGAGTTGGAGAATATCGGTTCCAGCATAACCATCAATTGTATCTGCATCGCCTTGCCCGGATCCAGCTATGGTTATGATGTCATCACTTCCACCGCCCCACAAAGTATCAGTGCCTGTATTAGCAATTAAATTATACTTACCAGCCCCAGCATTATTCATTTTTATAGTAGTTGTGGTACCAGCTTTGGCAGTAAGTTTTGCAGTTCCTGTCGCATGTTGATTTTTACTGCTACTATTTGCAACAAAAGTCGTAATATCCACAGCATTCAAAGTTGCACCTGCACTAACAACAAAAACATCGCCTGTAGCTAATTCACGTACGGTATCTTCACCACTATCAATATTAAAAGTATCATTGCCATTGCCGCCGGTAATATCATCATCACCTAAACCGCCAGTGATGGTATCGTCATTATTGCCAGCATTGACCGTATCAACACCATTACTTCCTGTAATATAATCCTTTCCAGCACCCCCCGTAATGGTGAACGCTTCAGTCTGGTTTGTTAAAACTAATGTGGATCCGGAACTATGCGTCGTGATTGTTTCTATACCTGCTAACTTTGCATTGTTTGAAAAAGTGTGAGTTCCTGTTGACAGCTTTAATACATCGCCCGTACCACCATGACCATCAATAGTGTCAGCGTCACCTTCTCCTGCATTAGAAATAGTTATGGTATCATTGCCAGTAAAACCTTTTACATTATCGGTCCCGGCACCAACAAAAATCTTGTAAACCCCTGATCCTGCCCCAGACATATCAATTGCACCGCCACTACTTGTGTGGGTATGCAAATTAGCTGTTCCAGTACTATGATTAGTCGTTGTCCCACCTGCATTAAACCCTGTAATTCCAGTAGCATTTAAGGTTGCAGAAGCACTAACCTGAAAATTATCACCGGTCGTCAAATCTGCAATACTATCGGTAGCTGTTTCAATTTTAAATAAGTCAGCACCGCCACCACCAGTAAGAGTATCATTCCCACCTTTACCAGCGATAATATCAGCCCCTGATCCACCAGTAATTATATCACCCGCATTATTTCCAGTAATCGTAAAACCTTCAGCCTGGCCAGTCAGATTAATAGTTGATCCAGAAGAATGCGCTATAATCTCACTGATATTAGAAACATTTCCATCCGTAGAAAAAACATGAGCTCCCGTTGAGACTTCAATTTTATTGGTACCGCCACCACCATTAATGGTGTCACTATTAGCCTCTCCCGCAGCTGATACAATGATGGTATCTGCCCCACTACCACCAGTAATACTATCCGTACCTGAGCCACCGGTTATTTTAAAACCTTCGACCTGGTTGGTAAGGTTAATTGTCGAGTTATTTAATGTGATGTTCTCTATGTCTTTTAGATTATTATTATTTGTTAAAACGTGAGTACCCGTTGAAACATCTAGAGTATCATCTCCACCTTTACCGTCGATAGTATCAGAATTTCCTTGTGTTGAGGCTGCAATTTTAAAAGTGTCATTTCCTCCATCCCCTGTTAATGTATCAGCACCTGCTCCTCCAATTATGGTATATTGAGCACTTCCTGTTGCCCCGCTCATGTTAATAATGCCACCACCAGTAGCTACGGTCGTTAGTGTTGCCGCACCTAAGTTCTCAGTATCACTTGTAGCAACAAAGTTTTTAATATCGACTGCATTTGCAATGGCTCCGGACGAAACCTTAAGAACATCACTCTGACCACCTGCAGCTCCTCCAAGATCCTTAACGGTATCGGTTCCACTGTCTACTTTAAATATATCATTTCCAAGTCCACCAGTTAAAGTATCACTACCACCTTTTCCTGTAATGATATCATGTCCGGATCCCCCTTTGAGATCGTCATTTGCTGCGGCCCCATTGATGGTATAATTTTCCGATTGATTTGTTAAATCTAACGTTGAACCCGAAGCATGGGCATCAATAGTTTTGATATTTTGTAAGTTTGCATTGGTTGTGAAAGCATGACTACCAGTAGACAATTTAAGAATGTTATTGGAACCACCACCTCCATCAATTACATCTGAATTTGCGTGGCCCGCTGCAGCAACATAAATAATATCGTCAGCATTTCCACCACTAATAATGTCAGCACCACTACCACCAGTTAAAATATCAGCGCCATCACCACCAGTAATCTTGAACGCTGCACTGCTTCCAGTAGCCAAAGAGACATCAATGGTACGTGCACCACCATCTTTAGCCGTTAATTTCGCATTATTAGCATTTGTTGAATTATTCTTCGTCGCACTCGTCGCGGTAAAACTTACAATATCCGTCGCATCTAATGTCGCTCCGGCATTCACTATAACTACATCACTCTCTCCACCAGAAGCTCCGCCAAGATCCAGAACCGTATCCGTACCGGAATCCACCGTAATAATATCATTGTCCGTACCACCCGTGATAATATCATCACCGGCACCACCCGTAATCGTATCAATACCGCCATTACCCGTAATCGTATCAACCTGAGCTCCGCCCGTAATAATATCCGCAGCAGCTCCACCCTTCAGAACATCATTGCCACTGCCCGAACCACCCACAAGCGTCCAGCCTTTCGAGTCAGACTTCGCCCCGGAAACATCAATCGTAACCACAGCATCCGCCTTCGCCGTTAAAGTCGCTTTCGTTGCATCCGTCGATTTGTTCGTCGTC
>PACC02000060.1 GCA_002699695.2 Paracoccaceae bacterium
TCGGCTTGAGTTTCCGCAGCCTTTTCCTCTAAGGGGGCTTCGGTTTGAGTTTCTACCATCTTTTCCTCTGGGGGGGCTTCGGCTTGAGTTTCCGCAGCCTTTTCCTCTAAGGGGGCTTCGGTTTGAGTTTCTACCATCTTTTCATCAGAAGAACTTGTGATCTCAGATTCTTTTTCTTCATTCACTGTGATATCTTGATCATCGATTTGCTCATTTGGATTTTCTTTTTTGACCACATCAACAGGAGCATCTTTTTTTTCAGATTTAGCCTTTTCTCTTTCTTCAGTTGCCTTATGTTTCAGGCCTTTCTTCGGATTGTTTCTAGATTTGGTCGGAACCACAGACAAGTTTTCAAGCATTCTGGAGATTCTATCTGATAATTGAGCTCCCTTACCCATCCATTCCTGAATTTTTTCAACATTTAATTTAATGCGTTCTGGGTGCTCTTTTGGTAACAAAGGATTATACGTCCCTAGCTTTTCTATAAATCTACCATCTCTAGGCATACGGTTATCTGCTGCGACCACTCTGTAGAATGGCCTCTTCTTAGATCCTCCTCTAGCCAAACGAATTTTTATTGCCATTAATTATCTCCCCAAATACCTGATTAAAGTTTTTAATATCAACGCGATTTTATTTTGTCGTGATTCTTTACAACTTCAGAAATGATGAATTTCAAAAGCTTTTCTGCAAAATCGGCATCCAGATTCGCATCCTCAGATAATTTTCTTAATCTCTCAACCTGGACTAATTCTCTCTCATGATCGGTTGCCTGGATTTTTGCCTCGGCTTTCAATATTCCAATCTTCTCAGTTTGTTTAAACCGCTCTCCTAGTGTATATACAAGGATGGCATCAAGTTTGTCTACAGATCTTCTATGTTCGGCCAATTTTTCTTCAAAATTTTTCATGGCGGTGATTAGTTTTTTTTCATGAAATCTGGGATCCCACCCATCAATCTAGTTAAGTCTTTTGATTCCAAATTAGTTTGCAAAGGGTTTCTCAAGGCTGCATTTTGATCTACTAGACCAGTCAGCTTCTTTTTGCTTCCACTACTTCCAGTTAAGTTCCCAATCAAATCACGTAGCATACCTCTATTTCCTTTACGACCGATTTTCTTCATGACATCAGCCATCTGCCGATGCATTTTAATTAATTTATTTAGATCGGAGACTTCTTGTCCCGCTCCTATGGCTATACGCTTCTTTCTGCTAGCTTGAAGAATTTGTGGATTCGATCTTTCTCTTTTTGTCATGGATGTAATAAGTGCGATCTGTCTACTAAGAATCTTGTCATCTAAGTTGGCTTTCTCAAGTTGTTTAGATATTTTCCCTAAACCTGGAATCATACCAAGCATTCCTTGCATTCCACCCATTTTAATGGTTTGCTCAAGCTGCAATCTTAAGTCGTTCATATTGAAATAGCCTTTCTCTAGCCTCTTAATCATTCTTTGTGTTTTTTCGGCATCCAACTGTTCTTGAGCTTTTTCCACCAAGGAGACTATATCCCCCATACCCAGAATTCTGTCAGCTATTCTTTTAGGTTCAAATACTTCAAGTTCGTTGGATTTTTCACCTACCCCAATGAATTTAATAGGCTTTTGGGTTATAGCTCGCATCGAGAGAGCTGCTCCGCCCCTACTGTCACCATCTAATTTGGTAACAATTATTCCATCCAATTTGCAGGTAGAGTCAAATTCTTTTGCAACATGAACAGCATCTTGCCCTGTTAGCCCATCAACTACCAAAAG
The DNA here is from genome assembly GCA_002699695.2 of Paracoccaceae bacterium. Taxonomy (GTDB): domain Bacteria; phylum Pseudomonadota; class Alphaproteobacteria; order Rhodobacterales; family Rhodobacteraceae; genus CACIIZ01. The sequence goes on from PACC02000060.1 coordinate 1,750, forward strand.
AGTTTCATTTGGATTTATCTTTGACTTCACTTGGGTTATTTCATCCATAAGATTTTTGTCTACGTGCGTTCTACCAGCAGTATCCAGAATGAACACGTCATATCCGCCTAATGTAGCTTGTTGTTTTGCTCTTGCTGCAATGTCTAAAGGTTTTTGATTGGGTACTATTTCCAGTACATCTATCTGGTTTTGTTCGCCTAAAATCTTTAATTGATCCATAGCGGCTGGCCTTCTAGTATCTAAACTAGCCATCAAAACCTTCTTTTTATTTTTTTCTTTCAGTAATTTAGATAATTTGGAAGTAGTGGTAGTCTTTCCAGATCCTTGAAGTCCAATCATGAGAACACTTGCTGGAGGAGAATCAATCTTTAACTTTTGCTCGTTTTCTTGACTGCCAGAAAGTAAATCAACTAGCTCATCATGCACAATCTTGATGACTTGTTGACCTGGTGTAACTGATTTTATAACACTGTGACCTGTTGCCTTAACCCTAATTTTTTCAACAAATTCTTTTACTACTTCAAGAGCCACATCCGCTTCTAGCAAGGATAGACGCACCTCTCGGAGAGTTTGATTTACATCATTCTCAGTTACTATTCCCTTCTTAGTTAGTTTTTCGAGAATACCAGTTAAATTTTTCGATAAGCTAGCAAACATTCAATTAAAAAGATCCTGTATTTTGTAAAATGCTATCAAGATTCAAGGATTAGCCCAAATCATTGGTCACCTTCAATACAAAAAAGTGTCAAAATTTGATTTCAGGATCTAGGCCAAATTTCATTTCGGGTCAAGTGATTAGTCGTTAAGTTTACTTGAAAATTCTTTGTGTAATTGATACTTGGTATCCATGGAATCTTTAAAGGTCGCTTCTTTATATTGTTTTACCAAGCTTGATTTAGTGAGTGAAAAGCGTGATAACATTTTTCGAATTTGCAAAAATCTTGATGTGAAAGGTTTGATCATCATGGCAAGTGAAGGCATTAATGGAACAATTGCGGGAGAAATGAAGAAGGTTGATATAGTAATAAGAAATATAAAAGAGATCATGAACTGTGATCAAATCAATCTAAAGCAATCTTTAATAAAAGAAATTCCATTTGGAAGAATTAAGGTAAAAATAAAGAAAGAAATTGTAACTTTTGGTGTTGACGAAATGTCAATGGCTGAACAGCCTGGTATATATGTGGAGCCAAAGGACTGGAACACTCTCATACGTGATGAAAATGTAGTGACTATTGATACAAGAAATGATTATGAGGTTGCTATAGGATCATTTATAGGAGCCATAAATCCAAATACTGAAAATTTTTCAGATTTTCCAAAGTGGTGGAGAAAAAATGGTAAACAATACAAAGGTAAGTCCGTAGCCATGTTTTGCACCGGTGGTGTAAGATGTGAGAAATCTACCAAATATCTTCTTAAACATGGTGTAAGAAAGGTCTACCATCTTAAGGGAGGCATTTTAAACTATCTGGAAAACTATGAGGGGAATGAAAGTCAGTGGGAGGGTGAATGCTTTGTCTTTGACCAGAGAGTATCGGTCGGTTCAAATATTGAAAATGGTTCTTGTTCACTTTGCTTTGCATGTAGACATCCTCTTAGATCCTATGAGCTAAATCACCCATATTATGAAGAAGGTGTTAGTTGCCAGCATTGCTACGAAAAGACTGGCTTTGAAAGAAAAAGAAATTTCAGAGAGAGACAAAAGCAAATAAAATTGTCTGCCCTAAAGGGTATGAAGCATTTGAAGTATTTTTAAACTATGCTGAAAAGACTTCATTTATTTTTTCAATTATCCAGGTTAGCTGCTGGTACTCTAATATGGATTTGATCAAACGATATCATGCAATCATTTCTAAAGGTGACCTCGAGCCGGATAAGTCGCAAGAGCAAGCGATTAATCGTCTTAACATAGTTAAAGGCGAGCTCTTAGATTTAAGGAATTTTAGAGCAACTAAGAGGTCACTTTCTGGATTTTTTAAAGTTCGTGGAACTCCTTCATTAGAATCCAGGAATAAGGGACTTTATATGTTTGGTGGTGTCGGTACTGGGAAAAGTATGGTGATGGATTTATTTTTTGAGAGTGTGAATTCATCAAGGAAAAGGCGCGTACATTTTCATGCCTTCATGTATGAATTCCATGAAAGGCTTAAAAACATAAGATTGATGAGAAAGAAAGATCCTGTTCGTATCATTTGCCAAGAGATTTTAAACAAAATTGATTTATTATGTTTTGACGAATTTCAAATAATTGACATCACGGATGCTATGATCGTCGGTAGATTATTTCAAGAACTTTTCCTTGGTGGATTGACAGTTATAACCACTTCCAATTTTCATCCAGAAGAACTTTACAAAGATGGGTTAAATAGGGGATTATTTTTACCATTTGTCACACTATTGATGAAAAATGTTGAGATACTAGAAGTAGATAACCGAAAAGATTATAGGAACAGAAAGCTGAGGAGAGAAGATAGTTATTTTTGTAAAGAAGAAGTTACGGCAGTAGCCGGATTCAATAGAATCTGGGAAGATATTGTCGACAGTGGAACGCAAGAATTGATTATTCACTATCAAGGTCGAGAGTTAAAATTGCAAAACTATGGTAATGGTGCTTGTCGGATTTCATTTCAAGAGCTTTGCGAACAGCCTCTAAGTGCAGTGGATTATTTAAACCTTTGCAATCATATCAAAGTACTTTTCTTGGAAAATATACCTATTCTATCAAGTTCTCAAAATGATATAGCTAGAAGGTTCATTCTGCTGATTGATGCACTTTACGAAGCTAATATAAGGATAGTTTGTCTATCCGCTGTTGAACCTGAAAGTATTTATTCAAGCGGTAGGTTTCAGAAAGAATTTGCTCGAACAGTCTCTAGGTTAAATGAAATGAGAGGAGATGATTGGCCAAGGAAAGATGATCCGTAAGTATTATTGACAAATATTGGTTCAAAATGAAATTTTCATTCTAATTCAAATGATAAATCCCCAGATAGTGTATCTGCTGTCATGAGCTTAACCTTTATCTTATTACCTATTTTGATCAATTCGTTGTCCTTTCGGTGAGATCTTTTTCTTCTCTTTAGTGTTTTCTCATGACCTCCTTTATGATTGCAAACTCCTTGAATACCGAATTGTCTGAGAAAAAAAATTATCTTTTCTTTTGTTGAAAAACACACAAGCCCCTCAAAACTTTTCCCGACTAGAGACTGCATGAAACTGGCTATATATCTAGAATTCGATTGTCTTTCGGCCATGGCAGAATTTTTTTCCATAGTGTTAAGATGTAGGCAAATTAATTCTGCTGATTTTGTGTCATTTTGGTAAATATTTTCAGTAGACCAGCCAAGATGAATTTTGAGTAATCTATGTGTTAACAGATCTGTATATCTTCGGATGGGTGAGGTGAAATGCATATATTTTTTTAAATCTAGACCAAAGTGATCAGCTTTTGTTATGGTATAATAAGCTTGCGTCATAGCTTGAAGCACTAATAAGCTTGTGATATCATGAAACTGGCTAGCCTTAGCGAAATTTAATATTTGGTTAAAGTCACCCGATTTAATATTTCTCTTCCTATTACCTTTTATCCCCAAGAATGAGATTCTTTGTAATAGTTTCGTCAGTCGGTCAGTGGGGGGGGACTCATGCACTCGATAAATCACCGGGAGTTGTGATTCAGACAAAGTTTCTGCAACACAAGTGTTTGCTGTGATCATAAAATTTTCAACCATTTTATGGGATTTCAATGCCTTCTCTTGAAACAAACTAATTACGTCACCTTTCGCGGACAAATTAAAGATGGGCTCTGGAATATTTAAATTTAATGCTTTTGGTATTGATTTAGTTAAAAGCAAATTGGCCTTGAAAAGGTTATCGAACAATAGCTGTTTGTCATTATCGGGTGTGCCATATGATTTGGACTTTTGATAACTATTTTCAACTTCCTCATATGAACAATTATGCTTAACTAATATTCTGCTTTTAATAAATTTGTGATTAATCTTTTTTCCATGCTTGTTAAGTGTAATTCTCAAGGTGATACTATTTCGTACTTTGTTTTCTTCTAAAGAGCAAAGATCATTGGAAAGTTTTTCCGGCAACATTGGAATAACTGAATCGAAGAAATAGGTTGAGTTCCCGCGACGTAAAGCCTCCTGGTCAATGGAGGAGCCTGCAGTCACATGGAATGAGACATCAGCTATGGCAATCCAAATTTCACAAAAAATACCTTTTTCTTGATTAATTTCTGGAAATTCAGCATATACAGCATCATCTTTATCTCTTGCATTTATTGGATCAATAGTTACAAAGGGAATGTGAGTTAGATCTTCACTGGCGGTATCTTCTTTTTTTTGAATTATAGCACACAATTCTTTATGGACGGAATCAGGAAATTCAGTCTTTAGAGAAAATTCTTTTTTTGCCAAGAAAGAGAATAAGTTGGGTTTTTTTGATGACCCATGAACTTTCGAGATATTATCAATAAACACTTTGGATTTTTGTTTGTTATCTCGAATATCAATTTCAACTATGTCTCCATCTTTAAAGGCTGATAAATCAGGATAATTAGCTAAATTTCTTTTGGTAAAGAATTTCTTGGCTGTACAGATTGAGGTTTCTTTTCCCTCCATTCTTACAATTCCAAGACTCCTTTTTGATTTGGGCTCAATGACCCTTATGAAGGTAGCTCTTAAATATTTTTTCTCCGGTTCGGTAAGATCCTTTGGTTTGATCCTTACTAGTATTTTATCTCCGATTTCCAGCTTCTTTTTTGCAATTTCTAAATAATCTATGTAGATTTTTGGTTTCTCTCTTTTAGCATCCCAAAAAGGGGGTTCTAAAAAGTGAGTTCTAGACTTATTTCCTGATCTAACAACGAGCAAATCTACATTTGCCAACTTTGATTTGATTATTTTTAAACGAGGGTATTTGTGAGACCTATTTTTGGGTAGGTGAGGGAAAAGCCTTTTCAATACTAGGTAATAGTGTGAACTGAGTCCCAAGTTTTCTATAATGTCTTGATGATTCCTAAAATGTCTATTTGATTTAACAAATTCTGTGATTTCCTGTTCACTCAGGTAGAGATTGAAATAGGTCTCTTTATTCATATGGCGTATACTTTTGCTCAGACTAAAGGTTATTTCTTAGATTTAGCTTTCAATAGTTCTAGAGCTTTATCAAGGTCTATATTATCTAGATCATTTTTATCTTTAATACCTACATTAGTTTTCTTATATTTGAGATATGGACCATATCTCCCAGTCATTAGCTGAACATCCCCCCCATCTGGGTGTTCTCCAATAATTCTCATAACTGAGGGTCCTTTTGATTTGGAGACCTTTTTGGCTTGATCAGATATTAACTCTACTGCCCTATTCATCCCAATTGATAGAAATTCTTCCAAATTAGATATATTAGCATATGATTTATTATGTTTTAGGTAGGGACCATATGGGCCAATTGCAGACAGGATAGGTTCGCCGTCGTCAGGGTGGTTTCCGAGGGTTTTTGGTAATTCAATTAATTGCAGGGCTAACTCTAGGGTCAAATCATTCAAATCGAAATTCTTAGGAATTGATGTTCTTCTTGGTTTTGAGTTTTCTTCACTGACTTCACCAAGTTGGACATAAGGACCAAATTTCCCAGTCTTAACCAAAATTTTGTTTCCTCCAGGGTGCAACCCAAGAATTTTATCATTAGAAACCTTTTCTAATGTTTCTTTTGTCATTATTGATAAAGGTCTGATGAAACTGCAATCAGGATAACTAGAGCAGCCAATGAATGCATTTCCAGATCTTGAAGTTCTTAGGGACAGTTCACCTTTTTGACAGTTTGGGCATAGTTTTGGATTACTATTATCATCGCTTTTTGGAAAGTAGTGTGGCTCCAAAAGCTCATTTATCTTTATTAGAACTTCAGAAATTCTAAGATCTTTGGCAGCGTCAAAGTGAGGAGAAAATTCATTCCAGAACTTTGACAAAATATCTTTCCAAATTGATTTACCTGATGACACCTCATCTAAGTCATTCTCTAATTCCGCTGTATAATCATACTCAATATATTTTTTAAAATATCCTGCTAAGAATACAGAAACAAGTTTACCCTTATCTTCTGGGATGAGGCGGTTTTTCTCTTTTCTAACGTATTCACGTTGCTGAATTCTTGAAACAATCGAAGCATAGGTGGATGGGCGCCCAATTCCAAGGTCTACCATTTTTTTTACTAAAGATGCTTCTGTATATCGTGGCTTGGCTTGTGTGAAATGTTGTTCTGGTGTTATGGAACTAAGTTCTATTTTGGAACCTTCATCAAGTTGTGGTAATTCTTTTGCATCAGATGATTTATGATCTTCATCAATATGAAAATTGAAAGCCTTACGAAATCCATCAAAAATAATGACACGGCCAGATGCTTTCAGTCTATTGTTTCCCTCTTCATTAGCTAATATTGCTGTCGTGGTTTCTGAGATTTCATTTTCCATTTGGCATGCTAGTGTTCTATTTCGTATGAGTTCATACAATTTTATTTGATTAACATCAGTTAGACTCAAATTTTTTGAAGTTTTTTGTATGTTGGTGGGCCGAATACATTCATGTGCTTCTTGAGCATTAGCGGCCTTATTCTTGTAAAACCGAGGACTCTTAGGGAGATATTTTTCTCCGAAGGTTTTACTTATTAGATTTCTGGTAGCTGAGACTGCTTCAGGAGCCATATCAATACCATCTGTTCTCATGTAGGTTATATGGCCTGCTTCATAGAGCTTTTGTGCTACTGACATTGTTTGCTGTGTTCCCATATAAAGCCTATTGTTGGCTTCCTGCTGTAAGGTAGATGTAAGGAAGGGAGGGAAGGGGTTTCGTTGTTTTGGCGTTGAGTGGATTGTCTCAATATGGAAGTTATTCTTGCTAAAAGTTGTAACAATTTCCTTTGCGTGAGCTTCTGAATTTACAGAATGCTTTTCGATTTTTTCACCCTTAAATTCAATAGCTTGGGCTTCAAAAAGCTTGCCATCCTTACTAAGAAAACTAGCTTCAATTGACCAATACTCCTTAGCCTTAAAAGCTTCTATTTCCATTTCCCTATCAACAATAAGTCTTAGAGTAGGAGACTGAACTCGTCCTGCAGAAGTTGCTCCAATGGGTAGTTTTCTGATGATAATTGGTGATAAACTATAACCCAACAAATAATCTAAACCACCTCTTACCAAATATGCTTCAACTAGTGGCATATCCAAGGCCCGCGGATTAGCAATTGCTTCAAGTACTGCATGCTTAGTAACAGCATTAAAAACTACACGTTCGATTCTTGTCTTGCTATTGAGGCTTTTTTGGTTTCTCAAAATTTCTACTAAATGCCAAGATATAGCTTCTCCCTCACGATCAGGGTCTGTAGCTAAGATCAAGTGGTTATCAGTATTGAGAGCCTTTTTGATAGCCGTCAAATGTTTTTGTTTTTTAGGGTCAATTTTCCATTTCATATGAAAGTCATTGGTTGGATCGACGGAGCCATCCTTCTCGTCTAAATGCCTTACATGTCCAACAGTAGCGAGAACTGTATAGTTACCGCCAAGATATTTATTGATTGTTTTTGCCTTAGATGGCGATTCTACTACTACTACTGGCATAATTGTAACTCACTCAACTTATTCCACTTCCACCTACGGTTAAACCGCTTACCAGAACCGTTGGTTGCCCAACTCCAACCGGAACCCATTGTCCGCCCTTTCCACAGTTACCAATTCCCGGATCCAGAGAAAGATCATTTCCAATTCCTCGAATATTTTTCATCGCAGTCGGACCATCACCAATGAGTGTTGCTCCTTTAACTGGTGCCTCAACCTTTCCGTTCTTTACTCTATAGGCCTCAGTACAGGAGAAAACAAATTTTCCATTAGTAATATCTACCTGTCCTCCCGAGAAGCCTACCGCAAGAATTCCATCTTTTAAATCACTAAGGATATCCGCAGGATTAGTTGATCCTGGAGACATAAATGTATTGGTCATTCTTGGCATAGGGGGATGAGCGTAGCTTTCTCGTCTTCCATTGCCTGTTGCGCTCAGTCCCATTAGTCTCGCATTTTGTCTATCTTGCATATAGTTTATCAGCATTCCATTTTCTATAAGCACATTGCGGTTACTAGCTGTTCCTTCATCGTCAATAGAAATTGACCCTCGTCGATTTGGAATTGTTCCATCGTCTATTACGTTTACATATTTTGATGCAACTTGTTTCCCAAGAAGTTCTGAAAAAGCTGATGTTTTTTTTCGATTAAAATCGGCTTCTAGGCCATGACCAACGGCTTCATGTAACATTACTCCTGGCCATCCTGGTCCGAGCACTATATCCATTTCCCCTGCTGGAGAGGGGTCAGCAGTTAAGTTAACCTCAGCTATTCTAATTGCCTCACAAACGTGATATTTCCACTGATTTTCCTCCATTAGTGTTAAAAGGCTATATCTACCACCACCACCTGATGAACCAGTTTCTCTTCTACCATTTTCCTCGAGGACTACAGATGTATAAATACTAGCCATTGGCCTTATGTCATTAAGTATTTGTCCTTCCGGTCTTAAAATGACGATTTCTTGTAGTGAAGCACCGATGCTCACTGAGACTTGAACAACTCTATTATCATATTGCCTAGCAAAATCGTCCATCTGTTGAAGTAATTCGATTTTGTTTCTGAGCGGGATTGATTCAAATGGATTGGCATCAGTATATAATCTAGTATTGGTCTTATTGGGTGGTGGGGCCAAAGACCTTTGGTTGATTGGATTTAGGTTGGCAATTCTAATTATTTTGGACGCATCTTTGATTGATTGCTCTGTTATATCCGAAGAATGAGAGAAACCTATTTTTTCCCCTGTGACGGCTCTGATTCCAAAGCCTTCATTTATATTAAAGGATGATTTCTTAAGCTTTTGATCATCAAATACAAAACCTTCACTTATCCTTTTTTCAAGAAAAAGTTCACCATCATCTGCCCCAGTGGTGGAGTCCTTCAAAATTTTCAAAGTCTTGTGCAGATCTAAGTTATGTTCAAAAGGTTTAAAGGTTGCGTCTATTTCGCTCATTGATCTTATTTCTATTTTTTGTATCCTGTGATCAGTCAGAGTGATCAACAAAGATTAATTGAATACCTATCTATAGTTTTTACATTAGATATATTTTTCATTTAAGCTAGTTTTTTGTCTTCGACAAACACATATTAGGAAAATAGGTTTATTTTAAGCAATAAGTTTTAATTGCATGGAGAGCATAATGAGAACCATTATAGGATTAGCTGCAAGAATTTTAGCCGGGATAATTTATTTAGGTAGTTCCGCTATAGCTTCTACTTTAGATCAATTTGAAGATTTGGATGCTATCGGGAAGCCCATCGATGGTGGAATCAATTTTCAACCTGCAGTTACTGAGCTTGCTAGAGACATCCAATGGTTAGACAATTTTTTATTAATCATCATTACAATGATTTCACTATTTGTTATTCTGCTCTTAGGGATTGTAATATTCAGATTCAATAGAAAGGCTAACCCTGAGCCTGCAAATTTTACGCATCATTCGACTCTTGAAATAACTTGGACACTTGTGCCCACGGCCATCTTAATAGTCATTGGGGCATTTTCTTTACCAATGCTGTTTAAGCAATTGAATATACCTGAGTACGATTTGACTATAAAAGCCACAGGAAATCAATGGTATTGGTCTTACGAGTACCCTGATCAGGAGATCAGTTTTGATTCCTTTATGCTCTCAAAGGAAGAATTGGCTGATCATGGTTACCAGGATGACGAATATTTGCTGGCCACTGATAATCCTGTAGTTGTACCCGTTGGTTCTGTGATCAGAATGCAAGTCACAGGATCTGATGTGTTGCATGCCTGGAAAATACCGGCGTTCGGTGTTCATGTGGATGCTGTTCCAGGCCGATTGAATGAAACCTGGTACAAAGTGGAGAAAGAAGGCATTTATTTTGGTCAGTGTTCTGAACTCTGCGGTCTTAATCACTCATATATGCCAATTGTTGTCAAGGCAGTGAGTAAAGATCGTTACGAAAATTGGTTAAAAAAAGCATATGGAGAGTTTTCACAGTTTCCGCAGAATGCAAAAATTCGGTTAGCCAAAAAGAGCGAGTGAAAAAATTATCCCACCAACAAGTAGAGAAGAAATGAGTCGATCTGCAGTAGAAAACGAAATTACACTAATTGAGGCATCAACTCAGGATTATATTGCTCTATTAAAGTTTAGAGTAATGCGATTGGCCATTTTTACTGCAGGTGTTGCTATTTTGATCGCTCCGGGATCGATTAATCCAGTTGTTGCTATAGGTTCATTAATATGCATTGGAATAGGAGCTGGGGCTGCAGGAGCTTTGAATATGTGGTGGGATGCAGATATAGATTCTATCATGATTCGAACTGCCACCAGACCTATTCCAGCAGGAAAAATTACTGGCGATCAAGCCCTAAGTTTTGGTCTATTTTTGACATTTTTTTCAGTTATATTTTTAGGACTTTTTGCTAATTACCTTTCAGCTTTCTTATTAGCCGGTACTATTGCTTTTTACATTGTAATTTACACCATGTTCTTAAAAAGAAGAACCCCTCACAACATTGTTATAGGTGGTGCGTCAGGAGCACTTCCGCCTGTCATAGGGTGGGCAGTAACTACTAACAGTATTGGGCTTGAAAGCATTCTTATGTTCCTTCTAATTTTTTTGTGGACCCCACCTCATTTTTGGTCTCTGTGTCTGATGACAAAGAGCGATTACTCAAAATCCAGAATTCCAATGCTCACAGAGACACATGGAGAAGGAAAAACGAAGCGGCAGATTCTATTTTATAGTGTGCTTTTGCTTCTACCCTCATTTGTCATCTCTTTTACGAGCATAGGAGGATTATTTTATTTAATTTCCATGGTAGCCTTAAATGTTGTATTTTTGTCTCTGGCATTGGGCTTGAATGGGTTTGATCAAGGAATTGTACTTCTTCGCGGAAAAGGGGAACGACAACTCTTTCTGTATTCGATATTTTATTTGTTTGCACATTTTGTTCTACTAATGGGAGAATTTTTGCTCAAGTTTTTTTCACCATTTTATTCTGATCTCGTGAGGATTTTGGTATGGATTTAGATCAGTCAAAGGAAGATTTCTATGCCAAAAGAAAGAATAGAAATTTTTGGTTAGCGATATGCTTGGGAGGCTTCATTCTGGTGATATTTCTGGTGACAATAGCAAAATTATCCAACGGTGGCATGATTGAAGGCTTTGATCATACTCTCAGACCAAGCATTTCTAAGGAATAAATTAGATGGTAAGTGGTAAAAGGAAAACTGTTTTTTATCTAGGGATAATAGTTTTGTTTATGGGGTCGGCATCTTTTTTGTCAGTGCCATTTTATAATTGGTTTTGCAAGGTGACTGGGTATGGCGGTACCACAAATTATGCTAAATACGAATCTGAAAAAATCTCAAACAAACAGATAGAGGTAAGGTTCGATGTATCGCTAGAGAGGGGTTTGGCTTGGGAAGTCATTCCCGCGCAACGAGAACTTAAGTTGAATTTAGGTCAAACTGGATTGGCATTTTATGAAGCCTATAATCCAACAAATAAACCAATAGCGGCCCAAGCAAGTTTTAATGTAGTACCATTTTCAGTAGGGAATTACTTCACAAAAATAGAGTGTTTTTGCTTTACTGAGCAAGTACTGCAACCTGGTGAGAGGGTAAGTATGCCAGTCAGTTTCTATGTTGACCCTGACATGATAGGTAATATAGAGGCAAAAAATGTGAAGTCGGTTACTCTTTCATACACCTTTTACGAGATTGACCTTCCTGAAACAACGGCTAGTATAGCTGAAAAAACGAAGACAAAACTGTAAGAAATATAATTTCCCCATAATGAAGGAAAAAATATGGCACACGAAAAAAATCATGATTATCACATCTTACACCCTAGTATTTGGCCTTTTCTCAGTGCCTTAGGGGCCTTCATCTTATTATTTGGGTGTGTATTGTTTTTTCATGATTATACGTCAGTCGTGATGGTATTAGGTTTGGTAATAGTACTATACTGTATGTATGGGTGGTGGTCAGATGTTGTGACAGAGAGTCATGTTGGAGATCATACCCCTGTGGTTCAAATAGGGTTGAAGTACGGTGTGATTATGTTCATCACATCAGAAGTAATGTTTTTTAGTGCTTGGTTCTGGAGTTTTTTCAAGCATGCTTTGTATCCAATGGAGGCGATTGGAGAAGTGTGGCCTCCCGTAGGGATAGAAACTTTTGATCCTTGGCATTTGCCTTTAATTAATACTTTGATTCTTTTATGTTCTGGTGCGGCAGCCACGTGGGCACATCATGCTATTGCTCATGAAAATAACAGGAAGGACTTGGTCAATGGTTTAATCATTGCAATTTTATTGGGCATGCTTTTTACTGTTTTCCAGGCTTATGAATATTCTCACGCAGCCTTCAGTTTTTCGGGTAACATTTATGGTGCTAATTTTTTTATGGCAACGGGATTCCATGGGTTTCACGTAATAGTGGGAACTATATTCTTAGCAGTATGTTTGATAAGGGCACTTAAGGGACACTTTACTCCTGAAAATCATATAGGATTTGAAGCGGCCGCATGGTACTGGCATTTTGTTGACGTTGTTTGGTTGTTTCTCTTTGCTGCCATCTATATTTGGGGCTCTTGATGCAGCCATATCTAATATTTATGTTTGAGTAAGGTTGTTAATCGTAGATAATTTCTTATTGCCGCGTATTTTGATTAAGAATAAGACATGCCTTGTTTGTTAAAGAAGTTGATATTCCCATTTTTCTTCGGATTAATTGGACTGATAATCTTGTTGGGCCTTGGGAAGTGGCAGGTTGAAAGGCTGGCTTGGAAAAATTCTATAATAACAGAAATTTCAAAAAGTGTGGCAAAGTCGCCAAAAGTAATTATGCCACATGATATCGAAAGTGTTAAGCAGTACCAATCTGTAAGGATTAATGGTGAATTTCTGACAGAGGAATTACATGTCCTGCATTCTCTCAAATCTTACGGTCCTGGATTTAAACTTATCAAGCCATTTAAGCTTTCCAGTGATAGAGTTATTCTTGTTGATTTGGGTTTCATAGAAGAGCGAAATAAGTTGAAGGAAAGAATAATTCTAAGTAACACTATTGTAGGGAATATTTTGTTTCCAAATGAAACAGACTCTTTCACGCCGGATCCTAATTTTGACAAGAATATTTGGTTTTCAAGAGATTTAGAAGCCATGGCTAATTATCTGGAAACCATCCCAGTTCTAGTAGTTCTATCTAATCTTGTTCATGAAGAAATAATTACTACTCCTTTAAGACCAAACCTCATTAATAATCACTTGCAATATGCTTTTACTTGGTTCTCTATGGCTATGGTTTGGAGTTTTATGTCAGTATATTGGGTAATGCGCATTATTAAAAGATATACACAGTCTGATGGCAGACATGCTTTATAGGTCGACTAGGGGTGAGGCAGGAAGTGTATCTTTTCAAGAGGTGTTGTTCTCTGGTTTGGCTCCAGATGGGGGTTTATATATTCCTGAAGTCCTACCTAAATACGATGCTAGTTTTCGCTCTAGCATGGTGGAAATGAGTTATGAGGAGGTGGCTTTTGCAGTATTAAAACCTTTTGTTGGAAGTTGTTTCTCAGATCAAGAGTTAAATACTATTATTAATGAAGCTTATTCAGAATTTAGGAAGTCAGATAAATGTGACATGGTGCACCTTTCTAAAAATCACAAAATATTAGAGCTTTTTCATGGGCCTACGTTTGCATTCAAGGATTTTGCGATGCAAATGATTGCTCGGATGTTTCACCAGGCTTTAAAGAATATTCGCAAGTCTATTACCATTATAGTAGCTACTTCTGGAGATACAGGTGCTGCAGCGGTTCATGCTTTTAGGAATCTGGAATTTGTCAATCTCTATGTTTTGTTTCCAAAAGATCGGATTTCAGAAATTCAGCGTCGTCAGATGACAACAGAAAATGCATCAAATGTTTCAGTAGTTTCGGTGGATGGCAACTTTGATGATTGCCAATCAATAGTGAAGTCAATATTTAAAGATAAAGATTTTTCAAAGGCAGTTTCATTAACTGGTGTTAATTCAATTAATTGGGCAAGAATAATTTCTCAAGTAGTTTATTATTCGTTTGCAGCTAGCCGGCTGCCTGCAAATGCTATAATAGACTTTTGTGTTCCAACTGGAAATTTTGGAAATATTTATGCTGGATATGTAGCTAAAAAACTTGGAGTAAATATTGATAAGCTTATTATAGCGACAAACCAAAATGATATCCTCCATAGAACCTTAAGTTCCGGGCATTATAGAAAGGGGGAGGTTCTTCAGACATTTTCTCCCTCTATGGATATTCAAGTATCCTCTAATTTTGAGCGAATGCTATATGAGGTGTATCAATGCGATGCTAAGATAGTTATCAAGAAAATGGAAAGCTTGCAATTAAATGGTTCGTACGACATAGAAGAAGATTCTCTGAGAATACTGAGAAATAATTTTGTCAGCGGGGCAGTTACAGAAGCGGAAACACTAGCAGAAATCAAAAAAATTTTTATCCACTCCAAAATGATCATTTGCCCTCATACAGCCGTTGGTACAAAGGTTTCCCGAAATTTTATAGACGAAAAAAAGATTACCATAAGTTTGGCTACAGCTCATCCCGCAAAGTTTGGTGATGCTGTCGAGAAAGCGATAAGTAGAAACATAGTTTTGCCCAAATCCTTAGATGCACTATTTTATAAAGGAGAAAAAGTTGTTGAGGCACCTAACGATGTGAACTATCTTAAGGACTTTATTAGAAGAGAGCAGTGATTTGTCTATATATTTTGATACATTACCTAGTGGTATAAAGGTTGTTACAGAGGAAATTCCCACCATTGAGAGTGCATCTGTAGGCATCTGGATTGGAGCTGGTAGTAGAAATGAAAATAGGGAAGAATGTGGAATTGCACATTTCCTGGAGCATATGGCTTTTAAGGGAACAAAAAAAAGAAGTGCCTTACAGATAGCTGAATCTATAGAAAATGTAGGAGGTTTTATAAATGCTTACACGAGCAAAGAAATAACTTGTTACTATGCAAAAGTACTCAAGGAAAATGTGCCGCTCGCTGTGGATATACTTTCTGATATTATTTCAAACTCAGTATATGAGAGCGATGAGATTGAAAGGGAAAAAGGTGTAATTATTCAAGAAATTGGCCAAACAAGAGATACTCCAGATGAATTTATTTTCGAATTACTGCAGCAAGTAGCATTTTCTGACACGGAGCTAGGTCGGTCAATTTTGGGCACAGTGGATAATGTTAGCTCTTTCAAACGTGAGGATTTCCTACGGTTTACAACTAACAATTATTTTTCAGAGAGTATGGTCGTTTGTGGGGCAGGGAATATTAAGCATCAAGAACTATGCGTATTGGCTGAAGGACTAAAGACTATTAGGGGTTCTAGTCAAAAATTAAATCCTAAGAAAATACCTTTTTTAGGGGGAGAAAAAAGAGTTGAAAAGGATTTAGAACAAGCCCATTTTGCAGTGGGGTTTGAAGCCCCTGCTATTAAAAGCCCCCAACTTTATGCGGGTAAAGTTTTTTCGGTATTAATGGGGGGAGGGATGTCTTCCCGCTTATTTCAGGAGATTAGAGAGAAGAGGGGACTTTGTTACTCTATAGGAACTTCTTTTGATGGTTATTCTGACGTAGGCTTATTTCTTTGCTATTCGGGGACATCGGGTGAAAAAATAAGAGAACTTTCTGAAGTGATAGCTTTGGAATTCAATAAGTCATTGACAGGTATAACTCAGGCAGAAATTGAAAGAGCAAAGACCCAACTACGGGCAAGTTTGCTGATGAGTCTCGAAAGTTCTTCTAGTAGGAGTGAAAGGCTGGCAAGAGGTTTAATTATCTGGGATAAGATAGTTGAAGTTCAGGAGACAATATCAAAGATCGACAACGTCTCTTTGCAAGACGTGAAAGAGTTTGCTTCCAGGATGTTCAGTAATTTAAAACCAGCAATGGTATTGTACGGTCAGGTATCTGATGCTCCTAAATTAGATGAGTTCTGCGCTAAACTCCTAAATTAATATTAATCTTGATTACGTTTCGTCAAAAAAATAAACCCTTGGTTGTCACCGATAGATTAATTATCCGCCTACCTAGCATGGATGATTATGAAGCTTGGCTCAGACTGCGCAGGGAATCAGAATCATTTCTCAATCATTGGGAGCCTAAAAAGGAGAAGGAATTCTATTCAAAGGATTCTTTTCAAACTAGGGTGCGTTGGGCTAAAAGGAATTTTAGTTCAACAAAGGTATTACATTTGTTTCTATTTTTGAAGGTCAATCATAACCTAATAGGCGGATTGACATTAGATAATATTCGATATGGTCCCTTTCATTCCGCAAGCCTCGGGTATTGGATAGGCGAAGGATTTTCGAATAATGGTTTTATGACTGAAGGACTAAGAGCCATAATCCATTATGCAAATAAGACCTTGAAGGTCACTCGGCTTGAAGCAGCTATATTACCCAATAATAATGCATCTAAGAGAGTATTGGAAAAATGTGAATTCAAATATGAAGGGGTTGGACAGAGCTATCTTCAAATAAATGGAAGGTGGAGAAATCATGTTCTGTATGCCAATGTCAACAAGAACAGGCGCGGTAGTGCTAGTTAGAAAAAGGTCTTTGCTTCATGGACAAATCTCTAGATACTTTTTTTAGTTTCTTGACACAGAAAATAGGTCGAAATGCAGTTAGCCTAGTTGGGCCCAATCATGCAATAGATCCAAGAGGTCGGTTAGTTAATAAATCTGAGTTTTGTATCAAACCAGAAAATACAAAAGAAGTTTCAGTTATCTTGGCTGAGGCTAACCAAAGAGGAATTCCGTTGATACCGGTAGGAGGAAGTACAGGTTTAGTTGGGGGTCAGATAGCAGAAAAAAAAGATCAAGTTTCTTTGTCTCTAGAGAAAATGAACGCAATAACCTTTTCTAAAGAAGATAGTTTATTGACAGTCCAGGCTGGTGCAATTTTGGCAGATATAAAGAGAATTGCCTTTGATGCCGGACGATTTTTCCCATTGAGTATAGCATCTGAGGGCTCCTGCCAAATTGGTGGTAATTTGGCTACTAATGCAGGTGGTGTAAATGTTCTTAGGTATGGGAGCGTCCGAGATTTATGCCTTGGAATTGAAGCTGTTTTACCAAATGGCAATATAGTGTCATCTATGAAAGCATTAAAGAAAAATAACATGGGTTTTGACATTAAGGGTTTGTTGATTGGTTCAGAGGGAACCTTAGCAGTGATTACTTCTGCAATCCTTCGGACTTTCCCATTACCAATAGATCCTCTTACAACTATCATCTCTGTAAATGAACCTCGCGAGGCTCTCATTATATTTAACCACATGTCCAAAATTTTTGGTGATCGGTTAATGGCTTTTGAGCTCATGAAGTCCACGGGAATAGATTTTCTAAGAAAGACGGGTTTCAAGGTAAAGTATCCTTTTTCAGAGGAAGCTCCCTGGATGGTTTTAGTGGATATAGATATGACTATTGGTTCTACCAACTTTAGGGATCAGGTACAGGAAATTCTCCGTAAATTTTTGGAGAAAAATTTAGCAAATGAAATTGTCATTCCAGTCAGCTTAAAGCAAAAAAAGGAAGTTTGGAGCATCAGAGAGTCAATTCCATTAGCCAATAGAAAGATAGGTTCTTTATTCTCAAATGATATTTCTCTTCCTTTAGAAAGTATACCTGAATTCATTGAAGAAGCAGATAAAAGGTTATCATCTATTTCTAATGAAATCGTTGTCAATTGCTTTGGCCATATTGGTGACGGCAATCTACATTACAATGTTTTTCCTATTGCAAAAGAAGCAACAAAAAGATTAGAAAAAAATAGATCTGTAATGGTCAAAATGGTTAATGATCTCGTTAATGAATTGTCTGGTTCAATAAGTGCTGAGCATGGGATAGGAAGGTCTAAGTCCAAAGAACTAGAGAGATATGAAGATCCAGGAAAATTAAGTATTATGACTACGATAAAAACGGCTATCGACCCCAAGGGTATATTAAATCCAGGAGTGATTTTTAGTAAAGAAACTTTGTAGGTTAAGTGGCTTTTAATCAGGCCTTTCCAAGGTGAACTTTTTAGATATGGCGGTGTAATCTTTATATCCCAAACGGGCAATAGGCATAAAATCTAATATATTGAATATACCATTTTTCAGAAAATAATCAGATAAATGGATGCCGACTACTTCACCAATGATCATATTGTTATCTTTGCCGGGGAGCTTGAGAACTTGAAATAATTTACATTCTAGTGAGGCTGGTGATTCAAAAATTCGGGGAACAGAGACTAAATTGCAGTTAGCTTTTTGGAGATTACAAATTTCAAACTCATCCACATTTTTTGGATAGTTCCCAGAACTTTTATTCATGCTTTTTAATAGAGCTTTGCTGACCATGTTCACTACAAATTCTTTAGTTTCAATTATGTTTGATGCGCTGTCTTTAATATTTTTCTGGTCAGATTTCTTTCCATTTGCTGAGAACATCACCATTGGAGGATCATCTGCTATAGCATTAAAAAAACTGTAGGGAGCAAGGTTAACATTCTGATTCTTATCTATAGATGAAATCCACCCTACTGGGCGTGGTGATACTATTGCTTTAAATGGATTATAAGGAAGAACATTTACTTCTTTAGGAGTATAGAACATTTGTTTGGCTTTGTTCGAAATTAAATTTTTAAAAAAGAAGGCACTTGGGAATAAATGTATTTTGTGAAGTCAACAATAATACATTATATCATAAAGCGAATTAAATTGTAAAAGCAATGAGTCCTGTAAATTGAAAAAATAAATTATGATTGAAATTGAAAAAGAAAGTCAAAAGGATGAAGAGGCGGTTGAGACTCTATTAGATATTGCTTTCTCGCCCAGCAGAATCCATTTAAGCTCGTATTCGTTAAGACAAGGTGTGAAAAAGATAGACTCTCTATGCTTCATAGCAAAAAATGCAGTTGGGGAAGTAATGGGTGTAATCCGTCAATGGCCTGTATTGATTGGCGATGACTATGATCATATTTCTCTTCTCATCGGACCGATAGCGGTTCATCCAACCGTACAGGGCGAAGGACTGGGATCTTTTTTAATCAATCTATCTTTAAAAAAGTCTAGGGAGGAGGGTTGGACAAGGGCTTTACTGATTGGAGATTATGAATACTATAAAAGTTTTGGTTTTAGGCAACAGTTAGAGCAACAAATTATCTTCCCTCCTCCAACTGACCCGAAGAGAGTTTTACTTTTAGAACTTCAAAAAGATTCATTTAAAGGATTGGGAGGTCATGTTCGAGGCTATCACTAAACGGCATTTTGTCTTTGGTAGTGGAATTCGTGCTCTGCAGTTATTTATTTATACTCGCCAGATAGTTTGTTATTTTGGGTCTAACGGTTTCCGTATTTTCTTTCATACATTTGTTTATAAGCGATCTGACCTCAGAAAGTGAGACACTCCTCAACAAAGCTTTGATAGGTCCAATACAATCTGGTTGCATAGAAAGCGTTTTGAATCCAATGGCTGATAGAACTAGTGCTTCGATTGGTTTACCTGCATCCTCCCCACAAAAACTTAGCGGTATATTAAACTTTTCACATTTTTCAAGAATTAAGGTTAGAAAAGATAAAAAACTAGTGCTTAGGACATCGTATCTTCTTCTGACTTTTTCATTTTCCCGGTCAGCAGCAAAAAAGAATTGTTTCAAATCATTACCTCCAACCATAATGAAATCAACACTCCTAAAGAATGAATTTGGAGCAAAAGCTAGGCTTGGAACTTCAAGCATTGTTCCAACCTTTATTATTCTTGGAATAGGACGTTTGTGGCGCTCTTCTTTAGCGATTTCTGTTAGTATTATTGACTTAGCTTTATCAAATTCAGATGGCTTTGTAACAAGCGGTATTACAATGTTTAGCTTTCTACCATTTGCGCCTCTGATGAGAGCTTGTGCCTGCATTTTAAGCACGCTAGATTTTTCCAATGAAAGTCTTATGGCTCTCCATCCTAAAGCGGGATTTGGTTCTATTTCAGGAGTAATGCTTGGCAGTACTTTGTCGGAACCAATATCTAGTGTTCTAAAGAAAACAGGTAAACCTTGGGCGGAGTCTAATACTTTTGAGTAAATCTGTGCCTGCTGTGCTCTCTTAGGTACTTTATTACTTACCAAAAATTGCAATTCAGTTCTATAAAGACCAATGCCTTCAGCTCCTGATTCTGCCAGAGAAGGTAAATTTTCCATTAGGCCAGCATTAATCATAAGGGAAATCTTGATACCATCGATACTAACAGCATTGAGTTTTCTGAGCGCCAAAAACGATTCTTGAGCCTTATTTCGCATTGCTAATTTACTAGTATAGGCTCGGATAATTTCTTCTTCAGGTCTTATATGAACTATACCTTGGTCTCCATCTAGGATAACTGTATCTTTATAGGAAGTATTTTCTGTGATAGATTTAGCTTGTATAATTAAAGGAATATTTAAGGCTCTACAAACAATGGTAGTGTGGCTACCAACTGAACCTTCTTCTAGAATTATTCCATTTAAATGTTCGCGCATAGAAATCAGTTCCAGAGGACTAATATTTCTTGCAATCAAGATTGGGCAATCAATCTTATCTAAATTTAACTTCGATTTTTGCTTTGTTAGAATTTTAAGTAAAGTGTTGGAAATTTCATAAAATTCATATAGGCGCTCCCGAAAATAGTGATTTTTCACTCTAGTTATTCGTGCTTTAGTAGCTGTTTGTTCTTTTTCAACTGCGACAGTTGCAGAAAGACCGTTGTCTATAGATGCTTCCATCCTATTGAGCCAACTTTTATCTTCGATTAAAAGTTTATGAGTCTCCAAAATTTCTAGAAATTCGCCCTTTTGCCTCAAATATTTTTTACTTGTGCTATAAGATAGCTCTTTCTTTAATCTGGTTAGAGCTACACTAAGTTTTGCTTTTTCCCGAACTGGATTGTCTGCAACAGGATCAGTGATTTTGATTTGAGGTTCTAGAAGCACTGTTGTGCCCAAA
Source organism: Paracoccaceae bacterium (assembly GCA_002699695.2). Taxonomy (GTDB): domain Bacteria; phylum Pseudomonadota; class Alphaproteobacteria; order Rhodobacterales; family Rhodobacteraceae; genus CACIIZ01. Next base: position 22,881 of record PACC02000060.1, read on the forward strand.
GCAACACCCTCTTTCCCTATGAGACCAATCGTTGAAAATGCTGTTTTTTTCTCTTGACTCAACTTATATTTATCATCTGATCCTGTGAAAACGCCAAGTTCTGCCATTTCAGCTATAACCATGGCCACAATCTCTAGTCCGTAAACTTCATCGTCGCTGTAATCACGCTCCAGCAAGTTTTGAATGACTAGAACGCCGAGCATCTTACCTAGACGTTGGATTGGTACACCAAGGAAGGATTTATACTTTTCTTCTCCCGTTTCAGGAAGATATCTAAAGCCTTTTGCTTGGTTCACATTCGAAGTTTTGATAGGCTCTGCGCTAGCAGCAATTCGACCTACCAACCCCTGTCCAATTTCTAATTGAGAATAATGGACAGCTGTGGTCAACAGTCCTTCTGTAGCATAAAGCTCCATTACATCATCATTTTTTCGGAGATAAATTGAACAAACTTCTGACTTCATTGAAGAAGCAATTAATTTTACAATTTCATTAAGCCTAGCTTGTGCCTCACCCTGTTCTGATAATGTTTGTTTTAATCTTTTTAAGAGTATCCTGGAATTAGCATTCTTTTCCTCGGTGATCATCAATTTTGTGCCTTTTCAAGTTCAAATGCGTCGTGGAGTATTTGAACTGCCAATTCAAGATATTTTCGATCAATTAACACAGATATTTTGATCTCAGAAGTTGATATAACCTTAATATTTATATTTTCTTGTCCGAGTGCTTTGAACATGGTTTGGGCAACCCCTGAATGACTGCGCATACCAATTCCGACTATTGAAATCTTAGCAACGTACTTATCCACGACCAACCTGGAATAACTGAAATTCTCGTTTGATTTCCCTTGCTCAAGGGCTTGGCTCGCTACATCTACCTGGGAGGTTGGGCATGAAAAAGTTACATCGGTTAACCCATCGTCTGATATATTTTGTATAATCATGTCTACGTTAATATTTGCTTTAGAGAGGCAATCAAAAACCATCCCAGCCACACCGGGTTTATCCTTTATTCCGATTAGTGTAAGTTTTGCTTCATCTTTAGAATAAGTTATTCCTGAAACTATTCTTTTTTCCATAATATCCTCCTCATCACATACAAGGGTTCCAGAGCCTTCCACAAAACTGTTTAGCACCCTAAGTTTTACTTTATAGCGCATGGCCAGCTCAACTGATCTTGTTTGCAGTACTTTTGCTCCTAGCGAGGCAAGTTCTAGCATTTCTTCGTATGATATCTGAGCTAATTTCTTAGCATTTTGGGTTATTCTGGGGTCGGTGGTAAAAACCCCATCAACATCCGTATAAATATCACAGAGGTCAGCTTTAAAGGCTGCAGCCAAAGCAACAGCTGTAGTGTCGGAACCTCCACGGCCAAGAGTGGTTATTCTGGAATTAGAACTAATACCCTGAAAGCCTGCAACCACTGCTACTTGCATTCCATTGTTAAATTTTTTTATTAAATTCTCAATATCAATTTCTTCAATTCTTGAATTAGAGTGATCGTCGGTAGTTTTCATTGGAATTTGCCAGCCCTGCCAACTTCTCGCATTAATTCCCATGCTTTGTAATTGGAGAGCCATTAATCCTGCAGACACATTTTCCCCTGATGAGACAATGGCATCATATTCTCTGGCGTCATATAATGAGGAGATTGCTCTGACCTTATCAATCAATTGGTCAGTGGTTCCAGCCATTGCTGAAACAGTGACGATTACGTTATTCCCATCGTCAACTTCTGACTGAATTCTTGAAGCGGCATTTCTCATTTTTGATAAGTCAGCAACTGAAGTACCGCCGAATTTCATAACTAACCTAGACAAATTCTTTCTCCCCCCTTTTTTAGAATTTCAGGTATTATTTTCTAAAAATTTAGAATTCAAAAACTAATTACTTTTTCTATCATGCCATGGAAGCGGAGTAATAGGAATTTCGTCTTCCAATAATGATTTGGCTTTTTGTATTGTAGTTTTACCATAAATAGATCTCTCGTGAGATTCTCCTTCGTGAATAGCACGAGCTTCCTCAGCAAAATTATCACCTACATATTCACAAGTGCTTTCTATTTTTTTCTTCAATTCCTCAATTAAAGTTTTCTTTCTTGGAGACTCTTGAAGCAGGGCTCCATTAACTTCTGGCTCTTTCTTTGATTTCACGCTAGGAGCCATTAACGATTTAGTAATTGAGGTACTTCCGCAAACTTCGCAAGATAATAGCTTTGAAATTTTGAGCTTCTCAAATGCTTCGGATGAAGCAAACCAGCTTTCAGATTGGTGCAAGTTTTTGCATTTTAGACTGTACTTTATCATTTTTTGGGTTTTCTTAAATTTTAAAAATGACCCTTATCGTGGCCGTCTTTCTCGCCTAGAGGAAACTGGCTGGAATGCAATAGCAACATGTGTGCTACAATAAGGTTTGCCATTTTCTGCTTGATGTCCACAAAACCAAAATTTATCAGTTGCTGGATCTCCAATCGGCCATTTACAAGTTCTTTCAGTAAGTTCCATGAGGGTCAGTTTTTTGGCCTTTTTCTCCAATTCAATCATATCGGCTAAGGCTTCTTTATCTAATTCAGATGCTCCAATATGTTGAGGGTGCTTTGGCTGAGTGTCAAAAATTTCCTCATTTGTGTTGGGATCCTGAGGATTTTTTAGGCTCTTATTTGGCTTCCTCTCAACTTTTTTTCTTCCTTTTTTCTTTTCTATCTTAGCGTTTAGGCTTGCGTGATCCGAAATATCTGGAGAGAGTGTTTCTACCAAAGTAGATTTTTTTGAAGTTCTTCTTGCATTTCGCATGCTGTTCTTATCATTATTGCCTTCGTTATTACTTTCACTTCTCTGAGATAAACCTAATCTGTGAATCTTGCCAATGACAGCGTTTCGAGAAACACCCTGACCTAACTCTGTAGCTATTTGACTAGCACTATTACCCTTTTGCCAAAGAATTGTAAGTAAATGCACTCTTTCAGAGGTCCAGGCCATTATTATTGTTCCTTCAATTTATTCATAATATTCTTTACTTCATATAANTCATATATGCAAATAAAGTAGTAATAAAGTAGTATCAAACATAATATTCTAATCAATTNAGGTTACAATAGTTTTTATAAATAGTTTAGGATGCTTAGGGGGTAATAAAANANTGTATACTTGCCCTGGCTTAGAATAAATTTTGTAAATTGAAAGTAGAGCTCAATAAAGATTTGGCCCCAAATCGGCGCTTCAAGAATTTGGTTTGTTGCTTTATTGAAATTTTAATCAACCACTAGTATGGTCTTTTCATGGAAAAATATTTGCTCCCCACATATAACAGAACCTCAGTATCTTTTGTGAAGGGAAATGGAATATGGCTAGAGGCAGAAGACGGTTCAAAATACCTAGATATTGGTTCGGGTATAGCAGTTAATATTTTAGGGCATTGCAATAAGGAATTGGTTTCAGCCTTGACAGATCAAGCCCAGGAATTGTGGCACACATCTAATTTGTACAGAGTAACCAAGCAAGAAAAATTAGCAGAAATTCTTGTTCTCAATACCTTTGCTGACAGGGCATTTTTTACAAACTCAGGAACTGAGGCAATTGAATGTGCCATAAAGATGGCAAGGAAATTTCACTCTCATAATCAAGATAATAGGCATGAGATAATTTCTTTCGATGGGTCATTCCATGGCAGAACCTTTGGTGCAATCTCAACCTCTAATGCCCAAAAAATGATAGAGGGCTTTGGTCCTCTTTTACCTGGATGTAAGTCTATAGACCTAAAAGATGAAGGTTTAATAATCGATTCTATTACAGCAAATACTGCTGCAGTAATAATAGAGCCTATTCAAGGAGAAGGAGGTATAAAAGTAGTCCCTGATTATAAACTTCAATTATTAAGGAATATTTGTGACGAACTGGGGGTTTTGCTGATATTTGATGAAGTGCAGTGTGGAATGGGTAGAACTGGTAGGTTATTTGCTCATGAGTGGATTGGGATTTATCCGGATATCATGACCACAGCTAAAGGAATAGGTGGAGGCTTTCCATTAGGAGCTTGTTTAGCAAGTCACAAAGTAGCAGAGGGAATGGAAATTGGCTCTCACGGTTCCACCTATGGTGGAAACCCTTTGGCATGCGCCGTCGGTTGTGAGGTATTTAATCAGGTGTTATCGGAAGACTTTTTGCCAAATGTAAGGAAAATATCGGGTTACTTTAGCCAGAAATTGTGTAGCTTAGTAAATGAGCATCCTTCGGTTTTTCAAGAAGTTCGCGGTAAGGGCTTAATGTTAGGTTTAAAAACAAGATTAAAAAACCAATTAATAGTCGATGAAGCTTTCAAAAATGGCTTGCTAGTGATCCCTGCATCAGAAAATGTTGTCAGAATTTTGCCACCACTTAATATAACTGAATCAGAAGTGGATATAGCTGTAGAATTGCTAAAAAAAACTGCTGAAGGCATTCAATCTTGAAAAATTTTGTAGACATTCAAGGAATTAGTTCAAGTCAGTTGAGGAACATTCTTGAGGATTCAGCTTATCTTAAGAAGTCTAGAACTAAATTGCTTCGGGGAGAGTTAGACACTGAACCAGCACTAAGTGGTCGAATAGTAGCACTTCTTTTCAAGAAACCATCAACTAGGACAAGATTTTCTTTTGACGTTGGTATAACCCAAATGGGTGGGAAATCCATCTCTATTTCTAGCAATGAAATGCAGCTATCAAATGCAGAAAAAATGACTGATACCGCTCAGGTTTTATCTCAATATGTTGATATGGTTGTTTTGAGAACTGATGATCACAATGACTTGCTGGACTTAACAGAAAATTTTGCAGCACCAGTAATAAATGGGCTAAGCAATTTATCTCATCCATGCCAAGTTTTGGCAGACATTTTTACTTTTGAAGAACTTGTAGGTTCAATCAAGGGTAAAAAGGTTGTATGGCTGGGAGATGGGAACAATGTTTGCAATAGCTATGTACAAGCCGCAGAAAAATTTGATTTTGAATTCGTATATTCTGGTCCAAAAGCGTATAAACCTGACAACGTCAAGGGGTCTCTTTACTATGGTTACGAAAAGGACCCAGAAAATGCGGTAGAAAGTGCGGATTTACTGGTTACTGACACCTGGTTTTCAATGCATCAGACTGAGGTCGAGAGAAGCAAAAGGGCAATCCTAATGAAGGATTATTGCATTACTGAAGGATTATTAAGGAGTGCAAAGTCGGAATGCCTAATCTTTCATTGCATGCCTATCTATCGAGAAAAAGAAATTAGCACTCAAGTTGTGGACCAATTTTTCAAAGTTTTTCTTTCTCAAGCCGAGAATAGATTGCATGTACAAAAATCAATTATGAAATGGTGTTTTTCATAAAGTCTGTTGTATCAAATGGATTAAGCTAATTGGTCTTTGTGCTATTGTACTTTATTTCCCATCAACAGTGAATCCATCTTTTCCCAGTTGAAAATTACCATCCAAAGCTTGATATGCCCAGTCAGCGCTTTTTTTCAATCCACCGAGAGGATAAATATGTAGCCCTTCAATGCCAGTCTCAATCCCATCTAAGTTGGATCTTGCTAAATCCCTCACAAGACGGTCAGGAGCCTGATTATTAATAAGATTAACCATTTTGCTTCCTTGTTTCTTAAGGAAATTCATGGAGTTGCCAATTCCACAAGAAAGTGAATATTTAAGTAGCGTGGACAGTTTAGCTATACCAGGAACCCCGATAATAATAGGCAACTTATTTCCTTCTGAATTAATGTTTTTTGCCCAATTCAGTATGGTTTTAGAATCAAAGCAAAATTGACTGATAATAAAAAGGTTAGCATCGGTTTTCTCGGCAAATTGGTTTTTAAATAGGAGAGCCTCACTAATTTTCTGGTTTGGTATATCTGGACTGCCTTCAGGATGACCTGCAACCCCAATTTCAGTGATACCATATTTGTCAAAGATCCCAGTCTCTAATAAGCTTGCAGAATCAGGGTAGGGACCGAGCTGGTCCTTTCCAGCACCTGCAACTATTAAGATTTTCTTTATGTCAGCTTCTCCAGTAACCCTTTGTACATAATCTTCAAGCATTGTTTTTGAAACTATTGAGCGAGCAGCAAAATGTGGTGCCGGGTTTAGTCCTTCTTGACGAAGTTTTCGTGCTGTTATTACAGTTTGATTGTATTCAGTGCCAGGAAGAAATGTAATGAAAACAGTTGTTGTGGGTCTGATGAATTCTGAAAAGCTAGTAATTTTTGATGCGCCAGTGGGGGTTGTTTCCAAAGAAAAATTTCGGAGCATGTTAGAGATGTATTTAATTTCAGAATCATCCGATATCACCGAAGTGGTTTTGGCTGCATCCATCATATTTCCTTTGATTCCGAATCAAATTTAGCAATCTTCTCATTAGATTGCATGATTTGTTATTTTTTTCTATAAGGGTTTGTTGGTAGTTTGATTTTGAAATTTATGATTATCAAAGTTATAGTCTTGGTCAACAAATTAATTTCTTGATTTTGACTTTTTTAAATAAGTTTTGACCAGCATTAATTTATTTAATACTGTGATGGGTCAATATCTATGGGTATTTTCTTAAGAAAAAAATTTATGATTTCTAGGAGTGAACGTGGCTAAATTATCTGTTCTTTATTGGCGAGACATTCCAACTCTTGTAGAGGGGAGAGACAAGGATGGGGTTAAGAAAGTAGAACTCTCAAAGCGTTTTAGTGAGCTTGTGGATATGATTGCTATGCAAAAAGGTTTAGTTGGAACAGATCAGTATCTACAAAATTGGAAAAGGAAAAGACTTCCAGATTCTGATTTCTCAGCAAGTCAAAGTGTACATGATCTGGTGCAAGAATTTGAGGAACGATATGAAAAAATTAGAAATGATGCTCTAACCTCTCTAGAGTGATTTTAAGGTCAGTTGTGTTTAAAGCCTCAAAATTTGAAAGAATTTGGTTTTCAGTACCAGAAGTGAAGATTTCCCATTTACTTAGAATACACGGTTATAGGGAAAATCAAAATATAAAACCTATTATTAAAGATGCGGCTTTGACTGCGATTGACAGACTTAAGGTGAATTGTACTCCCCAGGGAGTTTTTTGCCTTCAAGAGATACAAAACCTTGAGGTAGATAAACTAGTTCTTGTGTCAGGAATAGAATTCAAGTGCCCAGTTTTTGAATGCATGTTGGCTCAAAGCACCCACATTATATCATTTGTTATAACTTTAGGCGATGAGATAGACAAAAAAATAGCTTCCTATTCAAAAGATGTCAGTGAACCTTTGGCTAGCCTTTTTTTGGAAACTGCATCTAGACTTTGCTTAGAGCAAGTTTTGAGAGCGGTAAGATCAAAACTTATAAAATACGCTTTGATCAACGAGATGAAATTGGGGAACAGGTTGGCACCCGGTTATAGTTATAAATTACGCAAAAGTAATAAAAAGGTTATGTGGTGCTTAGAAGAGCAAAGAAAGTTATTTGATACTTTTCAAGATTTTGATCTCCCGGTGGAGTTAATGGAAAGCTTTACTATTTTCCCTAGGATGAGCCGATCAGGTATTTTTGGTTTGCAAAAAGAGATCATCGAAAAAAAAAGTCCTAACTAGAAAATAGAAAAAGAAAATTAATTATTTTAGGTTTTGTCCGGATTGTGGTGCCCGCTGCCGGACTCGAACCGGCACGACTTTTAGGTCGAGGGATTTTAAGTCCCTTGTGTCTACCAATTCCACCAAGCGGGCATATTGTATAAATCCTTGTTTTTACTAACTTTATTCACGTTTTCTTACTTACTCTACTGGCTACGATTGCCCCATTTTGCCCCAACTATTTCTCCAAGACACTGATAGCGTCCTGTAGATTTTTGGGTGCTAGATGAGCATATCTCATTGTCGTAGCTATTGTGCTATGACCCATGATTTCTTTCAAACTCACCAAGTGGACACCTTTCTGGACAAGGCGACTTGCAGTCGTATGTTTTAGGGTATGCCAAACGTCACCATTAAGGTCAAGAATGTTTCTATTAAATGCAGTGCCTACACATTTAAAATTTTGCTGATGTAGAACTGATATTTTCATAAAGTTTACTTAATTGACCCTGCTCAGCTTGGCGATTTAGCTAATATCGTGTATGTTTATTTGCTTTGCAAATATAAATGTTGCTTGACCTTTGAAGTGGTAATCATTTGCTTAATACCAACTTAAGGATTGATTTCATTGCCTGGAAAAGTTTTTTGGGGTAGGTCTCTGCAAGATAATTAAATTCCTGGCTTTGTTGGATCTTTAATTTCTCTGTCAATTTGTTAGGGTATTAATCTATACCTTTAAAAGATTTATTATTATGTTGGGAGGTACGAATGGTACAAGTTGGGTTCACTTATCTGGCTATGCTCATATTTTTCATTTGTGGAGAAGTAATTGTTCTGACAAATATTATTCAACCATTGTTTTTTAAGCATATTGGCCATTTGATGAGAGAGAATACGAATTTTGTTCTTGCGGCACTTTTTTACTTGTTTTATGTTATGGGCGTTTATTGGTTTGCCACAAAAGCGGGTCTAAGATCAGATTCATTAATAGTTGCCATTTTTTCTGGAAGTTTCCTCGGGTTAATAGCTTTTGGAACATACGAACTTACCAATTACTTAGTGCTAAAGGATTGGAAAGCAATTCTAGTAATTGTGGATACTTTTTGGGGCATGTTAATTTCGGGATTGATGGCGGCCATTGGTTATCAAGTTTATAAATGGTTAGAATAACTTTTTCAAAGTGGAAAATTTTTTTTAAATTAAGGTTCTACGGTTAGCATCCGGAAAAATCTTTTTGATACTTTGATCTTTCTTCATCAGTTATCTTTGGAAATAAAATTTTTGGAACAGAAATTTCATGTTCACTACCAAGAGTATCAAGGAAAAGACTAAGATTTTCAGGGAATTTCTTAAGTTTAGCAAACTGGAAATGATCCTGAATTTTTTGACATGTACCAGGAATGAAGGGTTCAGAGATGAGTGAATAAAGGTTGATTAGATTTAGTGCGAACCTAATAATCATTTTAGATTGTTCAGGGTTCTCCTTAAACACTGACCAGGGAGCAGCTTCTTGCAGATATTCATTCCCTATTACCCAAATACTTCGAAGCTCATTACACGATTTCCTTATTTCTATCTCCTTCATAAGTTCTATCAAGTGCCCATAATGGGCTTCTATTTTTCTTATAGTTTTTTTCTCTAATTTTCCGTATTGATTGTTGTCTGGAATTCTATGTCCAAATTTTGATACACAAAAACTAGAAACCCTAGATATAAAATTTCCTAAAATATCTGCTAGATCTTTATTTATTGTGGACTGAAAGCTCTCCCAAGTAAAATCAGTATCTGAATTTTCTGGAGCATTTGCTAGTAGCCACCAGCGCCAGTAATCAGCTGGATATAGATCTAATGCCTTATCCATAAATATTCCCCGTTTCTCACTTGTAGAGAATTTTCCTCCCTCATAAAGTAACCAGTTGAATCCTTTTATGAAGTCTACTTGCTTCCAATTTTCTCCAGATCCGAAAATAGTGGCTGGAAATGAAATTGTGTGGAAAGGGATATTGTCCTTAGCCATGAATTGAACATAGGAAACTTCTCCAGCTCCTTGGTCAGTTAACCACCAACGTTTCCAGGAAGATTCGTTCAGTTTGTGTTCATCAGACCATTCTTTGGTGGCAGCTATATAAGCAATAGGGGCATCAAACCAGACATAAAAAACTTTGTTTTCAAAACCCGGCCAAATAGAGCCAAATTTTTTAACAGGAATTCCCCACGAAAGATCCCTGGTAATAGCCCGATCTTTAAGACCTTCTTTTGCATTTAGCCATTTTTTTGCTATAGATTTTGTTAGTAAGGGCCATTTTTCTTTTGTATCAAGCCATTTCGCAAGTCTATCTTTAAGCATACTTTGTTTTAGGAAAAGATGTTTGGTGGTACGAATTTCAAGCGATTTTGAACCTGAAATAGTCGATTTTGGATTTATTAAGTCAGTTGGATTTAGCTGTTTCGTACAATTTTCACATTGATCACCACGAGCTTTTTCATACTTGCAAGCTGGACATGTTCCAGTAATATACCTATCCGGAAGAAATCGGTTATCATCTAATGAGTAAACTTGTTCTTCTTCTATTTCCTCAATAAAACCATTTTCCCATAACCGTGAAGCGAAGTGTTGCGTCAAATTGTGGTTCTGTTCACTAGAAGATCGACCAAAATGGTCAAATGAAATATAAAAATGGTCAGCAATTTCTTTTTGTAATGACCACATTTCTTTACAAAAATCACCAACAGGGATATTTTTTTCTATAGCAGCTAGCTCAGCAGGAGTTCCGTGCTCATCTGTTGCACAAATGAATAGCACTTCAAAACCTAAGGCTCTCATAAATCTAGCATAGACATCGCTAGGAAGCTGGCTACCAATCAAATTTCCTAAGTGTTTGACGCCATTAATATATGGTAGAGCTGAGGTAATTAGTATGCTTTTCATCTCAAACTCCTATCTAATTTCCGCTACAATCTTGGGGATTTGTTTTGTTTAAGAATAGTCCCTGTTATCTTTCAAATGTAAAATTTTGCAAGCATTTTCGCTGGCTTAGGCAATTTCCTTGGTGTCTTTCTTTGCCATGATGTAATTCTTGATGTTCAAATTTGATATATTTTTATGTACCAATAGCACTCACATTCTATTAACTTGCAAATTCTCTCTAAACTCATTAAACAAGCTTGGAATTAAAGGGGTTTAGCTCAGTTGGTAGAGCATCGGTCTCCAAAACCGAGGGTCGTGGGTTCGAGTCCCTCAGCCCCTGCCAAATTAACTATAAGATGTCTGTACAAATATGGCAATATTTTTGGAGTTTTACTATGGCCAATCCACTAAAATACGTTCAGCAAGTTCGTAACGAAGTATCCAAAATAGTCTGGCCTACTAGGAAAGAGACAATGACCACAACTTTGATGGTTTTTGTGATGTCAGCTATAGTGGCTTTGTTTTTCTTTTTAATTGATACTATAACCAGTAATATTTTAGACATTATTTTAAAGTTAGCCTCTTGAAAAATCAAAGTAGCGGTTGTATAGCCTAGCCTATTATAATATTCGATTCGCTCCTGGGTTTAGGTACCAGAAGTCTTGTTTGGTAACATGACTTATTTAAATAGAAATCAGATAGGTCATGTGGGGTTGTGGCTGTGAGGTATTTAGGTAATGGCAATGCGTTGGTATTCCATCAGTGTACTTTCTAACTTTGAGAAGAGAGTAGCCGAAAATATAAAAGAGGCCATAGTGCAGAATTCTCTCGAAAATGAGATAGAGCAAGTGCTTGTTCCCACTGAAGAGGTGCTTGAGGTGCGAAGGGGAAAAAAAGTTCAATCGGAGAGACGTTTCATGCCGGGATACGTATTAGTTAGGATGAACATGACTGATAAGAGTTACCACTTGATCAAGGATACTAATAGGGTAACTGGATTCCTTGGGCAACAAGGAAAACCTATGCCGTTGAGTGATTCAGAGGTGGCAAGAATTTTGAATCAGGTGGAGGAAGGAACAGAGAAACCACGTGCTTTGATAACCTACGAGACAGGTGAACGAGTTAACGTGGTCGATGGACCTTTTGAGGGTTTTACTGGTTTGGTGGAAGAAGTCGATGAAGTAAATAATAGGCTGAAGGTTTCAGTTTCAATCTTTGGCAGAGCAACACCCGTAGAGTTGGAGTATTCTCAGGTTCAGAAGCAAACTTGATATCTGATATGAATTGCAGGATTAATAGAATTAGAATTTAGGAACAAATCATGGCAAAAAAAGTAGCAGGGGAGCTGAAATTACAAATACCTGCAGGGAAAGCAAATCCATCGCCACCCGTTGGGCCAGCACTCGGGCAGCGTGGTTTAAATATTATGGAGTTTTGCAAGGCCTTTAATGCAAAGACTCAAGAGGTGGAACCAGGAGCCCCTTGTCCAACAATAATAACCTATTATGTTGACAAATCGTTTTCTATGGAGATAAAAACTCCGCCTGCATCTTTTTTTCTAAAAAAGGCAGCTAAGATTAAATCAGGAGCCCAAATGACTGGAAAGGAAACCGTAGCGAGCGTGTCTTCTCGACAAATAAGAGAGATTGCTGAAGCTAAAATGCAGGATTTGAATGCAAGCGATTTAGATGGTGCGATGAAAGTGATAATGGGGTCTGCCAGGTCAATGGGGATAGAAGTAAAGGATTAACGTGGTGCCAAAGCAAAGTAAAAAAAGGACTGAGCAAGAGAAAGTGTTTGGAGATAAAGTTTCTTTGCCTCCTGAAGAAGCTATAGACCTGGTAAAGTCTTCTGCAAGTGCCAAATTTGACGAAACAGTTGATGTGGCAGTTAATTTGGGCGTCGACCCTAGGCATGCAGATCAAGTTGTCAGAGGAGTTTGTTCTTTGCCCAATGGTACTGGTAAGTCAATGCGAGTAGCTGTCTTTGCTAGAGGAGAGAAGGCGGAGGCTGCAAAAGAAGCTGGCGCTGAAATTGTTGGAGCAGAAGATTTGATGGAAAGTATTCAAGCAGGTAATCTGAATTTTGATAGGTGCATAGCTGCTCCAGATATGATGTCGTTAGTAGGTCGCTTAGGCAAGATTTTGGGGCCAAGAAATTTGATGCCGAATCCCAAACTGGGTACTGTTACGCCTGAAGTCGCTCAAGCTGTGGCAGCTGCGAAAAGTGGAGAAGTCCAGTTCAAGGCTGAGAAGGCTGGTGTTATACATGCTGGTATTGGCAAAGTATCTTTTGAAAAAGAAAAGCTAGTAGAAAATTACAATGCTTTTATGAATGCACTAAATAAGGCAAGACCATCTGGTGCCAAGGGAATATTTGTTAAGAAAGTTTCAATATCTTCAACTATGGGTAAATCAATGGTGATTCAAAACGAAGCTTAGTGAATTTGAGGTTCCCTTGCTTGAGGGGAAATGCTTGGCTTTATGGAGTTGAGCACAGACTGTCCGAGATGGTGGGCTCTCTTTGAGATTAAGACCTGCCTTAGATAGGAGCACTAGAAAGTTGGTTTTTTTGTAAATTTGACCGATCTTGTTGGGGTCCCGGACACAGTAGTGGGTCAATAGCTTTTGACCTGAAATCAATAGGGTTAAACCCTTCAAATATTTGGAGTAGGAGCTTGAATAGAGAACAAAAAGAAATAGTTGTGAAAGAATTGGGTCAAATCTTTTCAGAATCAGGAGTTGTTTTAGTTGCGCACTATTCTGGTTTGACAGTGTCTGACATGTCCCAGCTAAGAATTCAAATGAGGGATTCTGGTTCGGGTGTGAAGGTAGCTAAGAACAGATTATCAAAGATTGCTTTGGACGGTAAACTAAATGCTGGATTAACAGATTTTTTGAAAGGGCAGACAGTTCTTTTATTTTCTGAGGATCCTCTAGCAGCCGTTAAGGTAGCGGTAAAGTTTTCTGAGGCGAATGAGAAGTTAAGTATTCTTGGGGGTTCAATGGGTGAGGAAATATTGAATCTTGAAGGTATTAAGAACCTGTCTAAGATGCCGTCTAGGGAAGAACTTATTGGCACTATTGCTGGTTGCATTGGAGCCCCAGCTTCGGAGTTAGCCCAATATATAGTATCTCCAGGCAATTCTATTGCAGGCATAGTTTCTACTATAGAGGAAAAAAAGGCAGCCTGAGAGTCTAAGTTTGACGGGATTTGATCAAATAAGAAATTATAAACAAATAAAATTGAAACTTATTAATTAAGATGAATGGAAATTATTATGGCGGATGTAAAAAAATTAGCTGAAGAAATTGTTGGATTAACTCTACTTGAAGCAGTTGAATTAAAGAAAGTGCTGAAAGATGAATATGGTATTGAGGCCGCTACAGGTGGAGCAGTGATGATGGCTGGCCCAGCTGGCGGCGCAGGTGATAGCGAGGGTAGTTCAGATGAAAAGACAGAGTTTGATGTCATTCTGAAGTCAGCTGGAGACAAGAAGATTAATGTTATCAAAGAAGTTCGTACAATTACGGGATTAGGTTTGAAGGAGGCAAAAGATTTGGTAGAAGCGGGTGGAAAAGCAGTTAAAGAAGCTGCCTCAAAGGATGAAGCTGAAAAAATCAAAGCTCAGTTAGAAGAGGCCGGAGCAGAAGTTGAACTCAAGTAATATTTAGCTATTTATGTTTCGCTAGCCGGTGCTGCACTGTGGTACCGGGAGCAAATAGCACAAGTTAATAATTTAAATTGATAACAAGTAAATTGGTTATCTAAGTCATCATAATTTAACTATAGAGCCTACAGTAATTATACATTTTAGGTTCGGGACAAGCAGAGGTGAGAATGATCAGGGCTCAAATCAACCAAAAGCGAATCAGAAAGTATTACGGCAAGATACGGGAAGTTGCGGATATGCCCAATCTTATAGAAGTACAGCGTTCTTCTTATGATGTTTTTCTAAAATCTGGCGATAATAATTCACCCCTTGATAATGAAGGTATGATGGGTGTTTTTCAATCCGTTTTCCCAATAAAAGATTTTAATGAGACATCCATTCTTGAGTTTGTTAGCTATGAACTTGAACCACCAAAATATGATGTTGAAGAATGTCAGCAGAGAGATATGACCTTCAGTGCTCCTTTAAAGGTAACACTCAGATTAGTTGTTTTTGATATAGATGAAAGTACAGGTGCTAAGTCTATTAAAGGGATCAAGGAGCAGGATGTTTATATGGGAGATATACCACTTATGACTCCAAACGGTACCTTTGTGGTTAATGGAACCGAAAGAGTGGTGGTCTCCCAGATGCATCGTTCACCTGGTGTCTTTTTTGACAATGATAGAGGAAAAACACATTCCTCTGGGAAAATATTGTTTACCAGCAGGATAATTCCATATCGAGGTTCTTGGCTTGATTTCGAATTTGATGCCAAAGATCTCGTTTTTGTTAGAATAGATAGGAGAAGAAAATTACCTGTGACAGCCATGCTATATGCTTTGGGTATGACCCAGGAGGATATATGTGAGTCTTACTATAATAAAGTAATGTATAAAAATGTACCAAAGAAGGGATGGACCTGTCCTTTTTTTCCAGAACGGATTAGAGGAATTAAGCCAGCATTTGATATCGTTGAAGCTAATTCTGGGGAAATAATAGCCGAAGCGGGCAAGAAAGTTACTCCCCGATTGGTCAAAAAATTGTTGGATCAGGCAAATACCATTCAAATACTTGTTCCGTTCGAAGATCTGATTGGTCGGTATGCTGCCGTGGACATGATCAATGAAAAAACTGGAGAAATTTGGGTCGAGGCTGGCGAAGAGCTGACATGGGAAATAAATGAGAAAACTGGTGCGGTTGTAGGAGGAACACTTTTCAAATTAGTAGAGAATGGTGTGAATGAAATACCTACTCTGGATATAGATAATGTTAATATTGGGCCATACATAAGAAACACTATGGCCGCTGACAAGAGCTTTAATAGTGAAATGGCGTTGGTAGATATCTATAGGGTAATGAGACCGGGAGAACCACCTACTTTGGATGCTGCTATCAATTTGTTTGATTCCTTATTTTTTGATCCTGAGAGGTATGATTTGTCAGCAGTTGGTCGTGTGAAATTAAATATGCGATTGGATTTAGATGCAGAAGATTCGCAAAGAACACTAAGAAAAGAAGATATTATTGCCGTAATTAGAGGTTTGGTAGAGCTAAGAGATGGTAGGGGCGAGATTGATGATATTGATCATCTAGGTAACAGAAGAGTGAGATCTGTAGGTGAACTAATGGAAAACCAATACAGATTAGGACTTCTCCGAATGGAGAGAGCTATTAGAGAGAGAATGACCTCAGTTGAAATTGACACGGTGATGCCACAAGATCTCATCAATGCAAAACCAGTAGCAGCTTCTGTGAGGGAGTTTTTTGGATCGAGTCAACTATCTCAATTTATGGACCAGACTAATCCGTTGTCAGAAGTTACACATAAAAGAAGGCTTTCGGCCCTTGGCCCAGGAGGGTTAACTCGCGATAGGGCTGGATTTGAGGTACGTGATGTGCATCCTACCCATTATGGTAGAGTTTGCCCAATAGAGACTCCGGAAGGTCCAAACATAGGCTTAATAAACTCATTAGCATCGTTCGCGAGAGTTAATAAGTACGGTTTTATAGAAACACCTTACAGAAAGGTGAAGGAAGCTAAGGTGACTGATGAGGTTATATATATGTCCGCAACGGAGGAAATGAAATATACGATTGCGCAGGCTAATGCTCGTCTGGACGAAACCGGAAAATTTATCAATGATTTAGTTTCTACTCGGAAGTCTGGCGAGTATATGCTGAATCCGCGAGAATCAGTTGAATTAATAGATGTAAGTCCAAAACAGCTTGTTTCGGTGGCAGCATCCCTCATCCCATTCCTTGAAAATGATGATGCAAATAGAGCTTTAATGGGTTCTAATATGCAAAGACAAGCAGTTCCTTTATTGAAAGCAGAAGCACCATTTGTTGGTACTGGAATGGAAAGTGTTGTTGCAAGAGATTCTGGAGCTTCAATTATGGCAAGAAGAGGCGGAGTTATAGATCAGATAGATGCCATGAGAATAGTAATTAGAGTGAGTGGAGCCTTAGCTCCGGGTGATCCAGGTGTCGATATTTACAGGCTTAGGAAATTTCAGAGGTCGAATCAAAATACGTGTATTAATCAGAAACCTCTGGTCAAAGTAGGGGATGTAATTGCCCAAGGTGAAGTGATAGCTGATGGCCCGTGCACTGACATGGGTGAATTGGCTCTTGGCAAGAACGTTTTGGTCGCATTCATGCCATGGAATGGTTACAACTACGAAGATAGCATTCTAATCTCTGAGAGAATTGTAAGGGATGATGTTTTTACGTCTATCCATATTGAAGAATATGAGATCTCTGCAAGGGACACTAAGCTTGGCCCAGAGGAGATAACAAGAGACATTCCTAATGTTGGTGAAGAGGCTCTTCGAAATCTTGATGAAGCTGGGATTGTCTATATAGGTGCGGAAGTTGGACCAAATGATATACTAGTAGGTAAAATTACTCCAAAGGGTGAAAGCCCAATGACCCCAGAGGAAAAACTTCTAAGAGCAATTTTTGGTGAAAAAGCATCTGATGTGAGGGACACATCTTTGAGAATGAGTCCAGGTGATCACGGTACTGTAGTAGAGGTACGCGTTTTCAATAGGCATGGTATCGAAAAAGATGAAAGAGCTATACAGATCGAAAGAGAAGAAATAGAGCGGTTAAGCAGGGATAGAGATGATGAACTCGTCATTTTAGAGAGAAACATTTATGCAAGGCTGAAAACCCTTCTGCTAGACCAATCAGTTATAAAAGGACCAGGATCAGTCAAGGCTGGAACACAATTGTCTGAGGAAATCCTGGGAGATCTGTCAAGAGGCCAATGGTGGCAAATTGTTATCGAAGATGAGAATAAAATTTCGCAGATTGCAGCTTTGAACGAACAGTTTGAAATACAAAAAAAGGCTCTTGAAAACAGATTTAATGATAAAGTTGATAAAGTTAGGCGGGGTGACGATCTTCTTCCTGGTGTCATGAAGATGGTAAAGGTCTTCGTTGCTGTTAAGCGTAAATTACAGCCAGGTGATAAAATGGCGGGAAGGCATGGCAACAAAGGTGTAATTTCAAGGGTGGTTCCTATTGAGGACATGCCGTTTCTTGAAGATGGAACGGCTGTTGATGTAGTCCTTAATCCTTTGGGTGTGCCTAGTCGAATGAATGTAGGTCAAATTTTGGAAACTCACATGGGCTGGGCATCGCATAATTTAGGTAAGATAGTGGGCAATGCGCTTGATGAATATAAGAAATCTGGCGAATTATCGAATTTAAAGGGAGCTATGGAAACTGCTTATGGAACAGACTTCTACAAACAGACATTTTCAAATATGAAAGAAAATCAGATTTTAGAAGCAGCTAGTAATGTAGTTGGAGGAGTACCAGTAGCAACTCCTGTTTTTGATGGTGCCAAGGAGGTAAATGTTAATGATGCATTATTGAGAGCCGGATTAGATGCATCAGGTCAATCTACTGTTTATGATGGGCGTACGGGAGAGAAATTTGCTAGACCTGTAACCATAGGAATGAAATATATATTAAAGCTACATCATCTAGTGGATGAAAAGATACATGCAAGATCCACTGGTCCTTATAGTTTGGTTACTCAACANCCTCTTGGNGGAAAAGCNCANTTNGGNGGTCAAAGATTTGGTGANATGGAAGTCTGGGCNNTGGAAGCTTACGGTGCNGCATANACATTACAGGAAATGTTGACNGTTAAATCCGANGATGTAGCAGGNCGTACTAAAGTCTANGAAAGTATTGTTAAGGGGGAAGANGATTTTGAAGCTGGTGTCCCAGAGTCTTTTAATGTGCTTGTAAAGGAGATTCGATCACTTGGCTTAAGTGTTGATTTACTTGATCGAGAGGTGGATGGGTAATCAGCATCAATCGTTAAAAAAATGGCACTTCAGTAAATATTTAATCAATTAGGATCAGTAAATGAACAAAGAAATTACAAATCCATTTAATCCAAATCAGCAAGTTAGATCTTTTGATCAAATAAAGATTTCATTGGCATCGCCTGAAAAGATAGTCAGTTGGTCTTTTGGTGAAATTCGAAAGCCCGAAACAATAAATTATCGAACATTCAAGCCAGAAAGAGACGGCTTATTTTGTGCAAGAATTTTTGGCCCAATCAAAGACTATGAGTGTTTATGTGGCAAATACAAAAGAATGAAGTATAGGGGCGTAACTTGTGAAAAATGTGGTGTTGAGGTAACCCTTCAAAAGGTCCGTAGGGAGCGGATGGGTCATATAGATTTAGCCTCCCCCGTAGCACACATTTGGTTTCTTAAGTCATTACCGTCGCGGATAGGTTTAATGTTGGATATGACTCTTAGAGACCTAGAAAGAGTTTTATATTTTGAGCAATATATCGTAATTGAACCCGGATTGACGGACCTTAAACATGGGCAGATGTTGACGGAAGAAGAATTTGTAGATTGTCAGGATCAATTCGGTTCCGATTCTTTTACAGCGGGTATTGGAGCTGAAGCCATCAGGGAAATTCTCACATCTATTGATCTTGAAGCAGAAGCTGAAAAACTGAGAGCAGAACTTGCGGTAGCCACAGGTGAGTTAAAACCAAAGAAAATAATTAAGCGTCTTAAACTAGTGGAAAACTTTATAGATGGTGGAAATAGACCAGAGTGGATGATACTCACTGTAATACCAGTCATTCCGCCGGAACTAAGACCACTGGTACCGTTAGATGGTGGACGTTTTGCAACTTCAGATTTAAATGATTTATACAGGAGAGTCATAAATAGAAATAATCGTTTAAAGCGTCTCATTGAACTTAGAGCTCCTGATATCATAATTCGAAACGAAAAGAGAATGCTACAGGAGTCAGTTGATGCCTTATTTGACAACGGTAGGAGAGGCAGGGTTATTACTGGTGGGAATAAAAGACCCTTAAAATCACTGTCTGATATGTTGAAGGGTAAGCAAGGCAGATTTAGACAAAACCTTTTAGGAAAAAGGGTTGATTTTTCTGGTCGCTCAGTGATTGTTACAGGGCCAGAGTTAAAGTTGCACCAGTGTGGTTTACCAAAAAAAATGGCTCTGGAATTATTTAAACCATTCATCTATTCACGCTTAGAGGCTAAAGGCCTTTCTTCAACAGTAAAACAAGCTAAAAAACTTGTTGAAAAAGAAAGACCCGAGGTCTGGGATATTCTAGAAGAGGTTATTAGAGAGCACCCAGTTTTACTGAATCGTGCACCTACTTTGCACAGATTAGGGATACAAGCATTCGAACCAATCCTGGTAGAAGGCAAGGCTATTCAACTACATCCTCTCGTATGTTCGGCTTTTAATGCGGATTTTGATGGAGACCAGATGGCTGTTCACATACCGTTAAGTTTAGAAGCGCAGTTGGAGGCTAGAGTTTTAATGATGTCTACTAACAATGTCTTATCACCAGCCAACGGGAAACCTATAATTGTCCCATCTCAGGATATGGTTTTAGGATTATATTACCTGTCTTTGGAGAGCGAGGGGCAAGTTGGGCAAGGTAAGATTTTTGCTTCGGTTGAAGAAGTAGAACATGCTATGGAGCTTGGGGTTGTGACTCTTCATACAAAGATTCTTGCTAGGTTCCCCCAGATTGATGAACAGGGTCTGACATTTTATAAGAGGTTTGAAACGACACCAGGTCGGTTAAGAATAGGAGCCTTATTGCCAAAAAATCATAAAGCCCCCTTTGAAATTGTTAATAGGTTGTTAAGAAAGAAGGAGGTTGGGGAAGTAATTGACACTGTGTATAGACATTGTGGGCAAAAAGAATCTGTTATATTTTGCGATCAAATAATGCAACTTGGCTTTAGGGAAGCGTTCAGAGCAGGTATATCATTTGGTAAGGATGATATTGTTATACCAGAAAAAAAATGGAAGCTTGTTGAAGATACCAGAAACCAGGTAAAAGAGTTTGAAAGACAATATATGGATGGTTTAATTACTCAAGGAGAAAAATATAATAAAGTTGTTGATGCATGGTCAAATTGCTCAGACTCGGTTGCTAATGCTATGATGAAGGAAATTTCATCTGTACAACCTGATCAGTTAGATGCGGAAAAACAGTTGAATTCAGTTTATATGATGTCCCATTCTGGTGCTAGAGGTTCTCCAGCTCAAATGAAGCAGCTAGGAGGCATGCGTGGTTTAATGGCAAAGCCTTCTGGTGAAATAATTGAAACACCTATTATTTCAAATTTTAAGGAAGGTTTGACTGTTTTAGAGTACTTCAATTCTACCCACGGTGCCAGAAAAGGTTTAGCTGATACGGCTTTGAAGACAGCGAATTCGGGTTATCTCACTCGTCGCCTAGTTGATGTAGCTCAAGACTGCATTATTAGACAGGAAGACTGTGGCACAGATGCATTTATCCAAGTTTCAGCTGTTGTTAATGATGGAGATGTAGTGGCCCCACTTTCTGAAAGAGTTTTGGGAAGGGTGGCAGCAGCTGATATACTATCGCCTATAGATCAATCAGTTCTTGTAAAAGAAGGGGTTATAATTGATGAAAAAATGTCAGAAATTATGGATAAACTTAATTTACAGAGTGTGAAAATTAGATCTGCTTTGACTTGTTCTGCTGATGATGGAATTTGTGCTCAATGTTATGGCCGTGATTTAGCTAGGGGTACTAGAGTGAATCCTGGTGAAGCAGTGGGTATAATTGCAGCCCAGTCGATTGGAGAACCTGGTACACAACTTACTATGAGAACGTTTCATATTGGAGGTATTGCTCAAGGAGGATCGCAATCTTTTATTGAAGCAAGTCATGGAGGTCATATCAGATTAGTAAATGCAAACCTCATCGAAAATTCAGCTAAAGAGAAAATTGTAATGGGTAGGAACTTGGAAATTTTGATTGAGGATGGACAAGGTGTTCAGAGAGCAACTCATAAGGTGGCATTTGGTTCAAAATTGTATGTTAAAGAAGGAGATGAGATCGAGGCAGGACGAAAGTTATTCGAATGGGACCCTTATACATTGCCTATCATCGCAGAAAATAATGGTGTTGCGAAGTTTATTGATCTTATTGCTGGAGTATCTTTACGGGAGGACACGGATGATGCAACTGGAATTGCTCAGCGCATTGTATCGGATTGGAGGTCTGCTCCAAAAGGTAATGAACTTAAGCCTGAAATAGTCGTTACAGATTCCAAAACAGGTGAGCCCGTGAAGAGAGAAAATGGAAATCCTGAGATACATTCTATGTCTGTGGATGCAATTTTGTCGGTAGAAGATGGTGATGTAGTTAGTGCAGGAGACGTAATAGCAAGGATTCCAAGAGAGGGAGCTAAGACAAAGGATATCACTGGTGGTTTGCCAAGGGTCGCTGAACTATTTGAAGCGAGACGACCAAAGGACCATGCAATTATTGCTCAAATAGATGGTCATGTAAGATTTGGTAAAGACTATAAGAATAAATTAAGATTGTCTATTGAACCCCCAGAAGGTGATGGAGACCCCATCGAATACCTAGTGCCAAAAGGAAAGCACATTCCAGTGAATGAGGGGGATTTCATAAAAAAGGGAGAGAATCTTGTGGATGGAAATCCAGCCCCCCACGATATTCTTGCAATTTTAGGGGTAGAGGCTTTAGCTGGCTACATGATTTCTGAAGTGCAAGATGTTTATAGACTTCAAGGAGTTAAGATAAATGATAAACACATTGAGGTTATTGTTCGTCAAATGTTACAGAAATGGGAGATTTCTGATAGTGGGGGAACTGTATTATTAAAAGGAGAACAGGTTGATCGCGTAGAGTTTGAGGATATTAATAGAAAAGCTCTAGAAAAAGGCTACGAACCAGCTAAAGGTGGACCCGTCTTGCTTGGTATAACAAAAGCAAGTTTACAAACGAGAAGTTTTATATCTGCAGCATCCTTTCAGGAGACCACCCGTGTCCTAACAGAAGCTTCAACTCAGGGAAAAAGAGATAAACTGATTGGTCTTAAAGAAAATGTAATTGTCGGACGTTTGATTCCAGCAGGGACCGGTGGTGCGGCAAGAGACATTCGAAAAATCGCTTCTGATAGAGATGCCAAAATCGTTGAACAAAAAAGATTAGAAGAAGAAAAATTGAAGGAATCTGCGGGTGAGGAGGAGCTAGCTGGGGTAAGTGAGATCGATTAGGATGCTATCAGCTGATTTCCGGGTTCTTGTAATGTAAATCCAGTGCCAAGTAGTCATTAGTGACAATCTAGTTACTGATCTAGTGAAAATTCAGTAACATATTTGTTGATAATATGATCCGGAAGGTTTTTTATCGACTTTTTGCATATAAGAATAATGATTTTTGATTAATAATGTAACACCCCTGTTGACATTTGATTGTTCTCAGAATACCTTCCGCCGACCTTGTTAGTTCAAGGAGTTTTTGTTAGAAGTAGCGCACGATCTGGGTAGGTGCCCGAGATCCTCTGTTAGGTCTTCCGGTGAATGAGATTATTACCGGGTTGTGGTGCGTGGTAAATTTGGGGTAAGGCCCTGAAATTAGAATCGGAGTGAGTTGTAATGCCAACTATACAACAATTGATTAGGAAACCTCGAAAACCAAGGGTGGTGAGACAAAAGTCCATGCATATGCAGGCCTGTCCGCAAAAAAGAGGAGTTTGTACTAGGGTCTATACAACTACGCCAAAGAAACCTAACTCAGCAATGCGAAAAGTAGCAAAGGTGAGGTTAACAAATGGCTATGAGGTCATTTCTTATATACCAGGTGAGTCCCATAATTTGCAGGAGCATTCAGTAGTACTAATCCGTGGTGGTAGGGTAAAGGATTTGCCAGGGGTGCGTTACCATATTTTGAGAGGGGTTTTAGATACCCAAGGTGTTAAAGATCGTCGACAAAGGCGCTCGAAGTATGGTTCTAAGAGACCGAAATAAGATAGGAAATTTAGAATGTCCAGACGTCATAGTGCAGAAAAAAGACTAGTATTACCTGATGCCAAATTTGGTGATGTAGTGCTAACAAAATTTATGAACAGTCTGATGCTCCATGGCAAAAAATCGATAGCAGAAGGTATCGTTTATGGTGCTTTAGAGAAAGTTGAAGATAAGTTAAAGAAAGCTGCGGTTGATTTATTTCATGAAGCTTTGGAGAACATAAAGCCTTCAATTGAAGTTAGATCTAGGCGGGTTGGTGGAGCTACATATCAAGTACCAGTTGAGGTTAGGTCAGAGAGACGGCAGGCACTTGCAATCAGGTGGTTAATTAAAGCTTCAAGAGATAGAAACGAAAATACTATGGAAGAAAGACTGGCCAGTGAGATAATAGATGCAGTTTCGTCAAGAGGGGCTGCAGTGAAAAAGCGTGAGGACACTCATAAAATGGCTGAGGCGAATAAGGCTTTCAGTCACTATCGGTGGTAATGAACTCCGTGACAAGTTATTGGATGAGGACTAAGTGATGGCTCGAGAATATACGTTAGATTTTTATCGAAATTTCGGTATTATGGCTCATATTGATGCTGGCAAGACTACTTGTACCGAAAGGATACTCTATTATACTGGTAAGTCTCATAAGATTGGAGAGGTTCATGATGGGGCTGCAACTATGGATTGGATGGAGCAAGAGCAAGAGCGAGGAATTACAATCACTTCCGCTGCAACCACAACGTTTTGGGAGCGTACTGAAGATGGCGAAAAAGCTGATAGCCCAAAGCATCGTTTGAATATAATTGACACCCCCGGTCATGTGGACTTTACCATAGAAGTGGAAAGATCATTGGCTGTTCTTGATGGTGCAGTATGTGTTTTGGATGCAAATGCAGGAGTGGAGCCTCAAACTGAGACAGTTTGGAGGCAAGCAGACCGGTACAAGGTCCCAAGGATAGTTTTTGTGAATAAGATGGATAAGATAGGAGCAAGTTTCGATAATTGTGTAGAAATGATAGCTGATCGAACTGGAGCTAGACCTTGCCCTATTCAAATACCTATCGGTTCGGAGAATGCATTCGAGGGAATGATTGACTTGGTTACGATGGAAGAGTGGATCTGGCAAGGGGAAGATCTGGGGGCGACATGGACCAAAAGCGAAATACGCGAGGATTACATGGAAAAAGCTCAACAGATGAGATCAAATATGATTGAGATCGCGGTTGAGATGGATGACAACGTGATGGAGACCTATCTAGAAGGAGAAGAACCAACCACTGAAGAACTGAGAAGGTTGATTAGGGCGGGAACTTTAAGCATGACATTCATCCCAGTTTTATGTGGATCAGCATTTAAGAATAAAGGTGTCCAGCCTCTTCTGAACGCTGTAATAGATTACCTTCCCTCGCCTATGGATGTGCCTGCTTACCTTGGGTTTTCCCCTGGTGATTCAAGTGAGGAGAGAAATATTGAGCGCTCAGCTGATGATGCTTTACCCTTCTCAGGTTTGGCTTTTAAGATAATGAATGATCCTTTTGTGGGTTCTTTGACATTCTTGAGGATATACTCTGGAACAGTTAAGAAAGGGGATAGCTTTCTGAATTCTACAAAGGGAAAAAAGGAACGGATTGGTAGGATGATGATGATGCATTCCATCAATAGAGAAGAAATAGAGGAGGCCTTTGCGGGAGATATAATAGCGTTAGCGGGTCTTAAAGATACTACAACTGGAGATACACTCTGTGATATAGGTCAGCCTGTGGTATTGGAAACAATGACTTTTCCTGACCCAGTAATTGAAATTGCAGTTGAACCTAAGACAAAAAATGATCAAGAAAAAATGTCTGCTGGTTTACAACGCTTGGCTGCAGAAGATCCTTCTTTTAGAATCGAAACAGATTTGGAATCGGGCCAAACAATAATGAAGGGCATGGGAGAACTACACTTAGATATATTGGTAGATCGCTTAAAACGGGAATTCAAAGTAGAAGCCAATATCGGCGCACCTCAGGTAGCATACAGAGAAACCATATCTGTAGAAGCTGAAGTGGATTATACCCATAAAAAACAGTCTGGTGGAGCAGGTCAGTTTGCGAGAGTAAAGATGATAATATCTCCTACAGAGGTTGGAGAAGGTTATAGCTTTGAAAGTAAGATAGTAGGTGGAGTTATTCCAAAAGAATACATACCAGGGGTGGAAAAAGGTATTCAATCAGTCATGGATAGTGGACCCTTGGCTGGATTTCCAGTGATAGATTTCAAAGTATCTTTGATAGATGGTGCTTATCACGATGTTGACTCTAGTGTGCTGGCATTTGAGATTGCCGGAAGGGCAGCACTAAGAGATGGTTTGAAAAAAGCAGGGGCAAAACTCTTGGAGCCAGTGATGAAAGTTGAGGTAGTGACGCCGGAAGATTATACAGGCAATATCATTGGTGATCTTACTTCGCGCAGAGGTATGGTAACTGGTCAAGAGACTCGTGGAAATGCTATTGTTGTTAACGCATTCGTACCGTTAGCAAATATGTTTGGTTATATCAACAATTTGAGGTCAATGTCTTCTGGCCGTGCCCAATTTACGATGATTTTTGATCACTATGAGACAGTGCCTTCAAATATATCTGAAGAGATACAAGCTAAGTATGCTTAAAATATGAATTTATTAATTAATTTAGTTTAGTTGGAAAGTGGAGACAAAAAATGGCAAAAGAAAAATTTGAACGTAATAAACCGCATGTAAATGTTGGGACTATAGGTCATGTTGATCATGGTAAGACGACTTTGACGGCTGCAATAACAAAACATTATGGGGATTTTAAAGCTTATGATGAAATTGATGGAGCTCCAGAGGAAAAAGCTAGAGGAATAACAATTTCGACAGCTCATGTGGAGTATGAGACTGAAAAAAGACATTATGCACACGTTGATTGTCCTGGGCACGCAGATTATGTCAAAAATATGATCACAGGGGCTGCTCAGATGGATGGAGCTATATTAGTGGTCAATGCAGCTGATGGACCGATGCCACAGACCAGAGAGCATATATTGTTGGCAAGACAAGTGGGAGTGCCAGCACTTGTGGTATTCTTAAATAAAGTGGATCAAGTTGACGATGCAGAACTTTTAGAACTTGTTGAAATGGAAGTAAGGGAGTTACTATCAAAGTATGAATTTCCTGGTGATGACATTCCAATCGTATCAGGATCAGCATTGGCTGCACTTGAAGACAGGGATGCAGAAATTGGAGCAAACAAGATATCGGAATTAATGGCTGCTGTGGATGAATCTATCCCCACTCCCGATAGGCCTATAGATCAACCATTTCTAATGCCAATTGAGGATGTGTTTTCAATTTCCGGACGTGGAACTGTTGTGACGGGGAGAGTAGAGCGTGGAGTGATAAACGTAGGAGATGAGATAGAAATAATAGGTATAAGAGAAACAAGTAAATCTACGTGCACTGGAGTGGAAATGTTCCGCAAACTTCTAGATAGAGGTGAGGCTGGCGATAATATAGGGGCCTTATTAAGAGGTGTTGAGCGTGACGGTGTTGAGCGAGGCCAGTGTCTAGTCAAACCGGGATCTGTAACCCCTCATACAAAGTTTGAGGCAGAGGCATATATCCTGACAAAAGAAGAAGGCGGAAGACATACACCTTTTTTTGGTAATTACAGACCCCAGTTTTATTTTCGAACGACAGATGTAACAGGAACG
Source organism: Paracoccaceae bacterium (assembly GCA_002699695.2). GTDB lineage: Bacteria > Pseudomonadota > Alphaproteobacteria > Rhodobacterales > Rhodobacteraceae > CACIIZ01. The sequence goes on from PACC02000060.1 coordinate 50,050, forward strand.
GTACAACTACCTTCAGGAACTGAGATGGTAATGCCTGGTGATAATCTGAAGTTTGAAGTCGAATTAATTGCTCCGATAGCAATGGAAGAAAAGTTACGTTTTGCTATCAGAGAAGGTGGGAGGACCGTTGGTGCAGGGGTTGTTTCCAAAATCTTAAAATAGTAAATGACCCAATGTTCACAACTTAGGCGAGTTCAAAATGCAAAGTCAAAATATTAGGATTAGGCTACAGGCCTTTGACTATCGGGTGCTGGATGTCAGTACGGCCGAGATTGTTTCAACTGCTAAAAGAACGGGAGCACAGGTGAGAGGTCCTATTCCTCTTCCAAATAAGATTGAAAAATTTACTGTACTTCGGGGACCTCATGTTGACAAGAAGAGCAGAGAACAGTTTGAGATCAGGACTCATAAAAGGTTGTTGGATATAATAGATCCAACACCGCAAACGGTTGACGCCTTAATGAAGCTAGATTTGGCAGCAGGTGTTGATGTGGAGATTAAGCTTTGAGGAAGAGATTATGCGATCTGGTGTAATTGCGAAGAAAATTGGTATGACAAGGATCTTCAGAGAAGATGGTAGACAGGTGCCTGTGACAGTTCTGAAACTAGAAAAGTTGCAAGTTGTTGCTCAGAGAACTTTAGAGAAAGATGGTTATTGTGCTTTGAAGCTGGGTGCTGGCACCGTTAAGGCTAAGAATTGTAATAAGGCCCTTAGAGGTCAGTTTTCTATAGCAAATGTCGAACCAAAGAAGAGATTGAAGGAATTCAGAGTATCATCTGATAACCTTATTGACGTAGGCCAAGAAATTGGTGTGGGTCACTATGTTGAGGGTCAATATGTTGATGTATCAGGTATGAGTATAGGTAAGGGTTTTGCAGGAGCAATGAAGCGGCATAACTTCTCAGGTCTTAGAGCTTCTCATGGGGTATCTGTTTCTCACCGTTCTCATGGCTCTACAGGTCAATGCCAAGATCCTGGGAGGGTTTTTAAGGGCAAGAAAATGGCTGGTCATCTTGGTGACGCTAGTGTGACAATTCAGAACTTGCAGGTTGTTAGGACCGACCCAGATAAAGGTCTTATAATGATAAAAGGAGCTGTGCCAGGAGCAAAGGGGGGATGGGTCACTCTCAAGGATGCAGTGAAGAAAAAAGCTATTATCGGCGTACCGTATCCCACAGCAAAAATCAGTGAACCCAAAGCAGAAATTGAAATGAAATCTGGAGAGATAGGTGATGATACACAAAAACTAGATGATGTTGAAAAGAGTGAGGATAAACCTATCACGGAAGGAAAAAATGAAGCAGATTTGGAGATCAAAGATGAAAGTTGATGTCATTAGCATTGATGCTAAAAAATCTGGTACAATTGAGTTGAGTGGTTTTTTGTTTGGGCTAGATCCCAGGCCAGACATTCTTAATAAAGTAGTGCGCTGGCAACGGGCTAAGAAACAGCAAGGCACCCATTCGGTTTTAACACGATCTGAGGTCAGTTACTCTACAAAGAAGGTAGTCCGTCAAAAGGGGGCTGGTAGTGCCCGTCATGGATCAAGAAGGGCACCGATTTTTCGTAAGGGAGGAGTGTACAAGGGGCCTACTCCTAGAAGTCACGCATTTAGCTTAAACAAGAAATTCAGGGCATTAGGCTTGCGGCATGCTCTGTCAGCTAAATATTCCAGTGGTCAGTTAGTAATTCTTGAAAAGGCAGAGCTGAAAGATCAGAAAACCGGGACTTTTGCCAAAAACTTAAAGAAATTGGGTTGGGGACGCACTTTGGTTGTCGGTCGGGATGAATCCTCCTCAAGTGCCAACTTTATTAAGGCAAGTAAAAATATTCCAGCATTTGATGTTCTTCCTGTTGAGGGAATAAACGTATATGATGTTTTGAAGAAAGATACTTTAGTTTTGACTAAAGCAGCTGTTATGGCTTTGGAGGAAAGATTTAAATGACAAAAGCGACTGACAAATTCGATATTATAAGACGGCCTATAATAACGGAAAAAGCTACTATGGCTTCAGAATCAGGAACTGTAGCTTTTGAAGTGGCAATGGGGAGTTCAAAAAGGGATATTAAAGTTGCAATAGAAGAATTATTTAACGTGAAAGTTAAAGCCGTAAACACCCTAATTGTTAAGGGTAAAGTTAAGAGATTTCGTGGTCAAATAGGTCGGCGACGTGATATGAAAAAAGCATACATTACCCTAAAAGAGGGTAACACAATTGATGTAAATAGTGGATTATAAATGCCAGATGGTGAAAAACTATGCCGTTGAAATCGTATAAACCTACTTCCCCAGGCCAAAGAGGCTTGGTGCTTGTAGATAAGAGTGAGTTATGGAAGGGTCGCCCTGAAAAAGCGCTATGCGTTGGGTTGTCCAAAATGGGTGGGAGAAATAATACCGGCAGAATAACTATGAGGCGGAAAGGTGGAGGAGCTAAAAGGTTATATAGGATTTTAGACTTTAAACGAAATAAAATGGATATAATAGGTGTTGTAGAAAGAATTGAATATGATCCTAATAGAACTGCTTTTATTGCGCTTATAAAGTATGAAGACGGTGAAAAGTCCTATATCTTGGCACCACAACGACTAAAGATAAATGATCAAGTAATAGCCTCTGACAGTTCAGATATAAAGCCTGGAAACTCAATGCCCTTTACTGGTATGCCAATTGGGACAATTGTTCATAACGTGGAATTGAAGATTGGCAAGGGTGGTCAGATAGCAAGGGCAGCCGGGTCATACGCTCAATTTGTTGGAAGAGATGGAAGTTATGCCCAGTTAAGACTTTCCTCAGGAGAGATGAGGTTAGTAAGACAGGAATGTCGGGCTACAGTTGGTGCAGTATCAAATCCTGACAATTCCAATCAGAACTTAGGAAAAGCTGGAAGAAACCGTAACAAAGGAATAAGGCCTTCTGTTAGAGGTGTCGTAATGAATCCGATTGACCATCCTCATGGAGGGGGCGAAGGGAGAACCTCTGGAGGCCGCCATCCTGTGACTCCTTGGGGTAAACCCACTAAAGGGGCTAAAACTAGATCTAATAAATCGACTGACAAGTATATACTGAGATCAAGACATTATAAGAAGGGACGCTAGATAGATGGGAAGATCAATATGGAAAGGCCCTTTTGTTGAAGGCTATGTATTAAAGAAAGCAGAAAAAGCAAGAGAATCTGGAAGAAACGAGGTGATAAAGATCTGGTCCAGGAAGTCAACCATCTTACCACAATTTGTGGGCTTAACTTTTGGAGTTTATAACGGTAAGAAGCATATACCAGTGCTAGTTAGTGAAGAGATGATAGGCCAGAAATTTGGGGAGTATAGCCCAACCAGGACTTATTACGGACATGCTGCAGATAAGAAGGTAAAGAGAAAATAATGATGTCAGAAAAATCTGTTAATGATAGCGACCAAAATGTTGACGCTGAAGCTATGGCAAAGGTCAGGATGTTGAGAGTTAGCCCTCAGAAGTTGAATCTAGTGTCTAAACTTATAAGGGATAAGCCTGTCAATGATGCATTGGCTCAGTTGAGATTTTCCAAGAAAAGGATAGCGGTTGATGTAAGAAAATGCTTGGAGTCCGCAATTGCTAATGCAGAGAACAATCATGGTATGGATATAGAAGAACTCGTAGTAGCAGAGGCATATGTCGGTAAAAATTTGGTACTTAAAAGGGGGCGTCCTAGAGCGAGGGGGGCGGTATGGAAAAATTTTAAAACCTTTCAGCCAATTAACTATTAAGGTCAAGCAAAAATCTAATGAGCATGATAAAGAGGAGAAGGGTTAGTGGGTCAAAAAATTAATCCAGTGGGACTTCGTTTGCAGGTCAATAGAACTTGGGAAAGCCGGTGGTTTGCTAGTACAAAAGAGTATGGTGAATTGCTACATGAAGATCTTGAAATTAGAAGTTTTATTAAGAAGAAATGTGTGCAGTCGGGCATTAGTAGGGTGGTAATCGAACGGCCTCATAAGAAGTGCAGGGTTACTATTTATGCTGCTCGACCAGGTGTCATTATTGGTAAAAAAGGGGCGGATATTGAAACTCTTAAGAATCAGGTCGCTAAGTTAACAAAGAGCGAATTACACTTGAATATTGTGGAGGTGAGAAAACCAGAGATAGATGCAGCACTCGTTGCTGAGAGCATAGCCCAACAAATGGAAAGAAGAGTTTCATTTAGAAGAGCTATGAAAAGGGCTGTGCAAAATGCTATGAGGATGGGTGCTTTAGGTATTAGGGTTGACATCGCTGGGAGACTTGGGGGAGCTGAAATAGCTAGAACAGAGTGGTACTCAGAAGGAAGAGTTCCAAGACATACTTTAAGAGCAGATATTGATTATTCATTGGCAGAGGGTTTGACAGCGTATGGCATTATAGGTGTCAAAGTTTGGATATTTAAAGGTGAAATTCTTGAACATGACCCGGCTGGAAGGGACAAAAGGCTCAACGATTCACAGGAAAATCCTTCGGGAATGCGCGGATAACATTAAGTTAACTATAGGAGAATAGGATGCTTCAACCGAAGCGAACAAAGTTTCGTAAGCAACATAAGGGCAGGATACACGGGAAAGCCAAAGGGGGTTTTGATATCAATTTTGGTAGCTATGCCCTTAAGGCAACTGAACCTGATCGTGTGAATGCCAGACAAATAGAAGCTGCTAGAAGAGCTTTGACAAGGCATATGAAACGTCAAGGTAGAGTTTGGATAAGAATATTTCCTGATGTTCCGGTTACAGCAAAGCCGATAGAAGTGAGAATGGGTAAGGGTAAAGGCTCTGTAGACCGATGGGTTGCAAAAATAAAACCTGGTCGTGTGATGTTTGAGGTTGACGGAGTGGCAGAAGATGTGGCAATGGAAGCTCTCAGATTAGCAGCTATGAAACTATCGGTCAAATGTAGATATGTTAAGCGTGAGGATTGGTAGAAATGTATAGGGTTTTCGAATTTTGTGAGGACAAATGAATGAAGGTTGAGGAATTAAAAGACAAAAACATTGAGCAATTGGAGAGCTCTTTTAAGGAACTTAAGAAAGAAGCCTTCAATTTAAGATTTCAGAAAGCTAATGGTCAGCTAGAAAATACGTCGCGTGTCAAAATTGTTAGACGGAGTGTTGCTAGAGTAATGACTCTAATTAAACAAAAGTCCGAAAAAGTTGTGGAGCGTTAGGTATGCCTAAGAGAATATTGACCGGCCAGGTTACTAGTGACAAGAATGACCAGACAGTTACTGTTTTGGTAGAACGCCGCTTCACGCACCCAGTGTTAAAAAAAACTATCCGTAAGTCAAAAAAATATAGGGCTCACGATAAAGGTAATGATTTTAAGGTAGGCGATATGGTGAAGATTCAGGAGTGCTCTCCTGTTTCAAAAACAAAAAAATGGGAAGTGATCACAACCTAAGTATTGTGTGACATTATAGTGTAAATTAAGCGAAACCGTGGGGAAGAGCTCCGCAGGTCGGGAGAAAAAAAATGATCCAGATGCAAACTAATTTGGATGTAGCTGATAATTCAGGGGCCAAAAGAGTCCAGTGCATCAAAGTTTTGGGTGGAGCTAAGCGAAAGTATGCATCAGTAGGAGATGTAATCGTAGTTTCAGTCAAGGATGCTATCCCGCGAGGTAGAGTCAAGAAAGGTGATGTTAGGAGAGCTGTTATAGTTAGGACAGCAAAAGAAATTCGCCGTGCTGATGGTACCACGATAAAATTTGATAAGAATGCTGCAGTTATCCTTAGCAATTCAGGTGAGTTGATTGGTACCAGGATATTTGGCCCTGTCGTAAGAGAATTAAGATCAAAGAACTTTATGAGAATCGTTTCTTTAGCACCGGAGGTTTTGTGATGGCAGCTAAGATTGTCAAAGGGGATAAAGTTATAGTTTTAGTAGGCAAGGATAAGGGTAAAACAGGAGAAGTGCTACAAGTATTTCCCAAGACTGGGAGGGCGCTGGTTTCTGGTATTAATATGGTTATTAGACATTTGAAACAATCAGAGAAAAATGCTGGAGGTAGAATTCCAAAGGAAGCCTCAATTCATCTTTCTAATCTTGCGATAGCAGATCCGAAAAGTAAGCAAGCAGCTAGAGTAGGCTTTAAAACTGTTGATGGTAAGAAAGTACGGTTTTCAAAAAAGTCTGGGGAGCTGATCAATGGCTGATTATGTACCAAGATTAAAAGACAAATATCAACGTGAGATACGGAATGATTTAAAAGAAAAGTTTTCTTATAAAAACGCTATGATGGTTCCATGTCTAGAGAAGATAGTTTTGAATATGGGTGTTGGCGAGGCAGTAGGTGATAGCAAGAAAATAAATAGTGCTAAAGAGGATTTAAAAAAGATATCAGGACAACTTCCCATCATTACGAAAGCAAAAAAATCTATTGCTGGCTTCAAAGTAAGAGAAGATATGCCCCTTGGAGTCAAGGTTACTTTGCGGCGAGATAGGATGTATGAATTCCTGGATAGGCTGATTACTATCGCGATGCCGAGGATACGAGATTTTAGGGGAGTATCTCCAAAAAGTTTTGATGGTCGGGGTAACTATGCTCTTGGAATAAAGGAGCATATTGTTTTTCCGGAAATCGATTTTGATAAAGTTGATATGATCTGGGGTTTAGATGTAGTTATCTGTACGAGTGCGTCTAGTGATGATGAGGCTCAGGCATTGTTGAAGCAGCTCAACATGCCTTTTATGAATTAATTGGGGAGATTGAAATGGCTAAAGTCTCGATGATAAATCGTGAGTTGAAAAGGCAAAAGCTTGTTAAGAAATTTTCTAAGCGCCGATCAGCACTTAAGGAGATAGTAAAAAACAGAGAGTTATCTATGGAAGAACGTTTTAAGGCTCAAATTGGTTTAGCAAAATTACCACCAAATTCGTCTCCAACTAGATTACATAGTCGCTGCAAGGTTACAGGTAGACCAAAGGCGTTTTATAGAAAGTTAAAAATGTCTCGGATAGCATTGAGAGACTTGGCTTCCCGCGGAGAAATTCCGGGTATGGTAAAGTCGAGCTGGTAGTTGAGGAGAGGCTTATGGTTATGAACGATCCAATCGGTGATTTACTAGCAAGAATTAGGAATGCACAGATGAGGAATAGAGCTGCGGTAATGACACCTGCATCCAAATTGAGAAGTTGGATTCTTGATGTTTTAAAATCCGAAGGTTTTATAAGGGGGTATCAGGCTATTCAGGATGATGAAGGTAAAAATAACCTCCAAATAGATTTGAAGTATTTTGATGGCGAGCCAGTCATTAAGGAACTTAAGCGGATTTCAACTCCAGGGCGAAGAGTTTACACAGGTGTTAAAGATATTCCTCGGGTAAGACAGGGTCTTGGTATAGCTATTATATCGACACCAAAGGGAGTTATGTCTGATAGTAAGGCCAGAGCTACCAATGTTGGTGGCGAAGTCCTATGTACTGTATTCTGAGGGAAAAAATGTCTCGAATTGGAAAAAAACCTATTAATATTCCTGAAAATGTTACTGCTAGTGTAGTTGACGGTAAAGTCGAAGTGAAAGGACCAAATGGTAATAGGGAGTTTCATGCTTCCAAAGAAGTTTTGGTTGAATTGAGTGAAAATCAAATTTTTGTTAAACCAATAAATTTGTCTAAGAAAGCTAGACAACACTGGGGTATGAACAGGACACAGATTGCAAATCTAATAGAAGGGGTTACAAACGGTTTTTCAAAACATTTAGAGTTGAATGGTGTGGGATATAGGGCAGCGCTTCAGGGGAAGGCGTTAAAACTTTCTCTTGGTTATTCGCATGAGATTGAGTTTGATATTCCCGACTCTGTGAAGATTAGTGTCCCAAAACCAACCGAGATTACAATAAATGGAATAGATCAACAAGTTGTAGGGCAAATTGCAGCAAACATCAGGGCAAAGCGAAAACCAGAACCATATAAAGGTAAGGGCATAAGATATAAAGACGAGTACGTTTTTGCCAAGGAAGGTAAGAAAAAGTAGGAATTTGACTATGAGTAATAAAAAACAGAATTTATTTTTAAGGAGACGATTGCGGGTTCGTAATAGAATTAAGCAGTACTCAAAGTCACGAGTTAGAATGAGTGTGCATAGGTCATCCAAGAATATGTACGTTCAGCTTATTGATGATTCTGTTGGTAAGACAATTGCTTCGGCTTCGACCAGAGAAAGTTCACTAGGAAAGGCTCTTAGGAATAATGTTGAAACTGCAGCACTTGTTGGTAAAGAGATAGCTATTAGAGCAAAGAAGACTGGAATAACTGAAGTATATTTCGATAGAGGTGGGTTTTTGTTCCATGGTAGAGTTAAAGCTTTAGCTGATGCTGCTCGGGAAGAAGGCCTCAAGTTTTAGGAGAAATGGTATATGGCAAGAGATGTAAACCGTAGAGACAAAAGGGAACGTGAGGAATCCTCAGAATTTTCTGACAGATTGGTAGCGATTAACAGGGTATCAAAAACTGTGAAGGGCGGAAAGCGTTTTGGATTTGCGGCACTTGTCGTGGTTGGTGATCAGCATGGACGAGTGGGCTTTGGTAAGGGTAAGGCTAAGGAAGTGCCTGAGGCGATACGTAAAGCAACGGAACAGGCCAAAACGCAAACAGTGAAGGTGCCACTTAAAGAAGGCAGAACCTTACATCATGACATAAATGGTCGACATGGGGCCGGATTAGTGGTGATGCGGACTGCTCCCGCTGGAACCGGAATAATCGCAGGGGGACCTATGCGAGCTGTTTTCGAAATGCTTGGTATTCAAGATGTTGTCGCCAAGTCGATTGGATCACAAAATCCATATAACATGGTACGAGCTACTATTGATGGTTTAAAAAAGGAAGTCAGTCCAAGAATTGTGGCCCGGCGGAGAGGTAAAAAGCTTTCAGAAATAGTATTTAAAGATGAAGAAATGAAAGAAATGCCTACCTAACAGAGCTCGAGGAATTCAATATGGTAGAAAAAAAGATATATATTAAGCAAATTGGATCTCCAATAAGAAGACCCAAAGATCAGAGAGCAACTTTGAAGGGCTTAGGTCTGAATAAGATGCACAAAATTGCTGAGCTGAACGATACTCCTTCAGTGAGGGGAATGATAAATAAAATACCCCATTTAGTGCGAGTGCTGGATGAGTCTGAGATATGATTTGTAGGACCATTTCTAGGTTAGCAAAAAGCTTTTTTTGCATTCTAGATAAAGTAGGTAAGAGAGGCTGTTATGAAGTTACATGAGTTAGGAGAAAGACCAGGCGCCAAACGCAGAAAAAAGCGTGTAGGTAGAGGACCTGGCTCAGGCATTGGTAAAACTTGTGGACGAGGATTGAAGGGGCAGAAGTCACGTTCGGGTGTATCTCTTAATGGGTTTGAAGGTGGACAAATGCCAATTTACATGCGATTGCCTAAAAGAGGTTTCAATGTTCCCAATCCAAAGAGATATGTGCTGGTAAACCTAGGTACTTTGCAAGATTTTATTAACAGAAAGAAAATTGACCCGAAGAAAGAAATAAATGAGGATGTACTCCAAGATTCTGGGCTGGTAACGCGAAAGCTTGACGGAGTGAGGATTTTGGGGAAGGGTACACTTACCTCAAAAGTTATGATTAAGGTGACGGGTGTATCTAAAGGTGCAATGTCAGCTATCGAAAAGCAAGGGGGGTCTTGCTCAATTTCTTAACGAGTTTAGATCTTTAGACTTTTTTCGGTTAAGGGGACAAGGGGTAAAATATGCCTTCTGCTGCAGAACAAATGGCGGCCAATTTAAGTTGGGGATCTTTTGGGAAAGCTAAAGACCTTCAGCGGAGAATATTTTATGCTCTAGGGTTATTAATTGTATACCGAATTGGTACTTATATTCCTGTGCCAGGCATTGATGCAGGTCAGTTGAGATCTTTTTTTGAGCAGGCAAATACTGGAATAGGTGGGATGCTAAACATGTTCACTGGTGGTGCGGTGGGGAGGATGGCTATCTTTGCACTTGGAATAATGCCTTATATAACATCGTCCATTATTATGCAGCTGCTTGCATCTATGGTACCGCAGCTAGAACAATTAAAAAAAGAAGGAGAGCAGGGAAGAAAGAAAATAAATCAGTACACGAGATACGGTACAGTGTTTCTAGCCTTTTTTCAGGCTTATGGGATTTCAGTGGGATTAGAAAGTCAGGGTTTGGCCTCAGATCCAGGCTGGTATTTTCGTGCTTCTTGCATAATTACCTTGGTGGGAGGCACAATGTTCTTAATGTGGTTAGGGGAACAAATAACTGCTAGGGGAATTGGAAACGGTATATCTTTGATAATTTTTGTAGGCATTGTAGCTGAATTACCTGCCGCCCTGGCACAATTTTTTGCTTCTGGCAGGTCTGGCGTCATTAGTCCATTGGTAATCCTAGCTGTAATAGCAATGGTAGTTGTGGTCATTGGTTTAGTAGTCTATCTAGAGCGCGCACTGAGAAAGATTCATATACAGTACCCTAGACGGCAAGTTGGGATGAAGATGTACGGTGGTGATAGTTCTAGCCTACCAGTTAAATTAAATCCCTCAGGAGTTATCCCTGCCATATTTGCTTCATCTCTTCTGCTTTTACCGACAACAGTGGTAACTTTTGCTCAGGATGACAGCACTGGAATACTTGCAACAGTGGCGGCATATCTTGGTCCTGGCCAGCCAATGTATTATATGTTTTTTGGAGGTATGATTATTTTCTTCACATATTTTTATACCTTAAATGTAGCTTTTAAACCTGACGAGGTAGCAGACAATCTAAAGAAGCAGGGAGGATTTGTTCCNGGGATTAGNCCAGGAGAACGAACTGCTCAATATCTCGAGTANGTGGTCATGAGGACACTTGTGCTGGGATCAGGTTATNTAGCAGCGGTTTGTNTNCTCCCTGAAGTTCTCAGANCGCAGTTTGCGATTCCATTTTATTTTGGTGGNACCTCTTTGCTAATTGTTGTTTCAGTTACTATGGATACTATCACTCAGATCCAGTCTCATATGCTTGCCTATCAATATGAGGGTTTGATTGAAAGGTCTAAAATCCGTGGTTCTAGCAAAAGAAAAAGGAAGACAAAAAGATGAATATAATTCTCCTTGGTCCTCCAGGCGCTGGAAAGGGAACACAGGCTAGGGTTTTGTGCGAAGAATACAGTTTGGTTCAATTATCAACAGGGGATATGTTACGAGAGGCTAAGAAAGCTGATTCGGAAATAGGAAAAAGAGCAGCTGCGATCATGGCAAAAGGAGAACTTGTTACAGATGATGTGGTAATAGGTTTGATCGAAGATAAAATTGCTGAAGGAGGTAATGTCGAGGGGTTTATATTTGATGGATTTCCAAGGACATTAGGTCAGGCGGATGCTTTAGAAGAATTACTTATGAAAACAGGGCAGAAACTTGATCATGTGATCGAATTATTCGTAGACGATAACAAACTAATAGAGCGTATTATTGGGCGTTTTACTTGCTCTTCGTGTGGTGAGCTTTATCACAAATCAACTAAGCCTCCAAAAGAAAAAGGTTTATGTGATATTTGTGGTGCTACTGGAAGTTTTAAATTTCGACAGGATGATAACGAGGATTCTCTCAAAACTAGATTACTGGCTTATTACCGTGATACCTCTCCACTCATAGGTTTCTATCATGCAAAGAAGATTCTTCGGAAAATTGATGGTCTTGGTAGTATTGATGAAATTCAGAGAAATATTGAGAATGTAATTGGAAAATTTAATTAGTCCTTTTAATGATTTACGAACTTGACGAATTAGAATGTATGACTATACTCCGGCGAACCTGTGAGATGATTGACCCGCCGGTAGGAAAGAGACGATAAAGAATTTCACTGGCATCTATAATATGATAAATGTGCAATCTTAAGAGATTAATGGAGTAAAAAGTGGCTAGAATAGCTGGTGTAAATCTTCCAACTGGGAAGCGGGTACCAATTGCGCTTACCTATGTTCATGGCATTGGTAGTGGAACGGCTCACAAGATTTGCCAAGAGTTAAAAATCCCGCTTTTGAGTAAGTTGAATGAGCTAGACGATGTGCAGTTATCCGCAATTAGAGAATATATTGGTGCAAACACGATGGTTGAAGGTGATCTTCGTCGAGAAAAGTCAATGAACATAAAACGGCTTATGGATTTAGGTTGCTATCGTGGATTACGACATAGGCGTGGGTTGCCTGTAAGAGGACAGAGAACACACACAAATGCTAGAACTAGAAAAGGACCATCAAGAGCAATTGCAGGGAAGAAAAAGTAGGGATTATTGAATATGGCTGTGGAGAAATCAAAGGCAAAGAGGAAAGAGAAAAAAAATATTTCTACTGGAATTGCGCATATTAACTCAAGCTTTAATAACACAAAAATCCTGATTTCAGATGCTCAAGGAAATGCTATTGCGTGGTCTTCGGCTGGCACCATGGGTTTTAAGGGATCCAGGAAGTCAACCCCGTATGCTGCTCAAATGGCGGCTGAAGATGCAGGGAAAAAGGCCCAAGAACATGGTGTGAAGACCTTAGAAGTTGAAATTCAAGGACCTGGTTCTGGGAGAGAGTCCGCCTTGAGAGCTTTGTCTGCCGTTGGAATGACTGTAACCTCAATACGTGATGTAACACCCATGGCTCACAATGGTTGTCGACCACCTAAGCGTCGAAGAGTTTAGTAATTATTTATGTTGGTACCGAGTAACTTTTAATCTGTAAAATTTATATATGTGAAACCCTCGGGCGTAGGTGGCTTTTGGATTAGGTTGTCTACTGGAATGGAGGAAATTATGATCCAGAAAAATTGGCAAGAATTGATAAGACCCACAGGCATAAAGATCAAGCCTGGAGACGACCCTAGACGTACTGCAACGATTACTACAGAGCCGCTTGAGAGGGGCTATGGGTTGACGCTAGGAAACGCGTTAAGAAGGATATTGCTTTCTTCATTACAGGGAGCGGCAATCGTTTCAGTGCAAATAGATAATGTATTGCATGAGTTCTCATCATTGGACGGTGTAAGAGAGGATGTGACTGATATTATACTAAATCTAAAAGGTGTGTCAGTTTCCATGGAAGTGGAAGGACCAAAGAAGTTAACTGTTAATGCGAAAGGGCCGGGGGTTATAACAGCTGGAGACATAAATGAATCAAATGGAATTGAGATATTAAACAAAGATCATATAATATGTCACTTGGATGATGGAGTGTCTTTTTCAGTGGAATTAACTGTGGATACCGGAAAAGGCTATGTTGCTGCTGATAAGCAGAACACTGAAGATTCGCCAATTGGTTTGATAGCCATTGATGCACTTTTTTCCCCAGTAAAAAGGGTTTCCTATAATGTTGTTCCAACCAGGGAAGGTCAGGTTTTGGATTATGACAAGTTGACTATGGAAATTGAAACTGATGGATCAATAGCCCCTGAAGATTCATTAGCATTTGCTTCAAGAATACTTCAGGATCAGCTAGCAGTTTTTGTAAACTTTGATGAGCCCGAGACTGATTCTCGTGATGAAGATGAAGATGAATTAGAATTTAACCCGCTTCTTTTGAAGAAAGTAGACGAACTAGAGCTTTCTGTTAGATCAGCCAATTGTCTGAAAAATGACAACATTGTTTATATTGGTGATTTAATACAAAAAACTGAGGCAGAAATGCTTAGAACACCTAACTTTGGAAGAAAATCTTTGAATGAGATCAAGGAAGTTTTGACTGGTATGCAATTGCATTTGGGAATGGATGTTTCAGAATGGCCTCCTGAGAATATTGAGGAATTGTCGAAGAAATATGAGGATCATTTTTGAGGGTTGATTCTTTATAGTTTAGGGTTTAACAGACTTAGTGACCTATACTGTGCGTTATAAATAAGAATTAGGAAATATGGTAAATTATTATGAGACATGGGAATAGTCATCGCAAATTGAACCGAACTCATGAGCATCGAAAAGCCATGTTTTCTAATATGATATGCTCCTTGATTGAGCACGAGCAGATAAAGACTACTCTNCCAAAGGCGANAGAACTAAAGAGAATTGCTGACAAGTGTGTATCTATTGGAAAAAAGGGTGATCTCCATTCCAGGAGAATAGCTTATTCTAGATTGAAGCAGGATCACGCGGTAAAGAAGCTCTTTGAAACACTGGCACCAAGATATAAAGACCGTAATGGTGGGTATACGCGTGTAATCAAGGCTGGTTTTAGATATGGCGATATGGCACCAATGGCAGTGATAGAATTTATAGAAAGAGATGTTTCGGCAAAGGGAGCTCGTGATAAAGCCCGGACAGAAGCTGAAGATGAAGAATCTGCTGAATAGTTAAGGAATCTTTTCACCTATAGTGATAGGTTCCAATATTTTTTCTTTTATTTGAAAGAAATTTTCGTTAACAAGTGGCAATGAATGACCTTTTTGGATCAATGATTACCACGGAACCGGCTGACGATTCTTCAAAACCATTAGCTGATCGATTGCGACCAAAGTCTTTCAAAGACATTTGTGGACAGGACCATTTGACAAATGAAGATGGACCTTTTCGTGCAATGTGTGCAAATCAGATTTTATCTTCAGTAATATTATGGGGACCACCTGGCGTCGGTAAAACAACATTGGCTAGGTTGATACCAAAAACTATGAAACAGGTTAGGTTCCATGAAATAAGTGCGGTGTCTTCTGGAACGGCAGATTTAAAAAGTATTTTTAAGTCAGCACAGGAAACGTCATCTCAAGGCAAAAAGTTCCTGCTATTTGTGGATGAAATACACTATTTTAACAAAATGCAACAGGACATGTTTCTACCTATAATTGAGAATGGTATTTTGGGTTTAATTGGGGCCACCTCACAAAACCCAAGCTTTCAGTTGAATGCAGCCTTATTATCTAGATCATCAGTTTTTGAAGTTCGGAAATTAACAAATACTGCACTTGGGGATATAATTAAGCAAGCAGAGATTTTTATGAAAAAAATCCTGCCTCTAGATAAAGACAGTAGAGCTGCTTTAATCAAGAAATCAGGTGGTGATGCAAGAGTATTGATTAATTTGTTAGAACAAGTATTCCTATCAAAAAAGGTAATTTCAGTAGATGAACTTGAAAAAAAATTGTCCACAACTATTCCTAAACATGACAGGGCTGGTGATAGCCATTATGCTATTATTTCTGCCATTCATAAATCAATACGTGGCTCAGATCCAGATGCAGCACTTTATTGGTTAGCCCGAGCTATGATTGCGGGCGAGGATCCGAATTATCTTTTTCGCAGATTACTTCGGATATCTTTTGAAGATATTGGCTTGGCTGCGAGCAATGCCCAAAGGATAGTTTTAGATAGCTGGTCTGCTTACGAAAGATTAGGGTCACCTGATGGGGATATTTCATTAGTAATGACGGTACTATTTTTGTCACTTTCTCCAAAGTCTAATGCTGTATACAAAGCGGAGCATAGTTCTGTAAAATATGCTAAGAAGCATTTTTCAGAGTTGCCACCAAAGCACATAACCAATGCTCCCACTAACTTAATGAGCGAATTTGGCTACGGACAAGGTTATGAATATGACCATGATACAAAAGCCGGCTTTTCAGGCCAAAACTATTTCCCGGAGGGTATGAAACGACAACTTTTTTATCATCCAGTTGATCGGGGCCTAGAGAGGGAACTGAAGAAACGTTTAACTTATTTTACTAAGCTTAGAGATCAGCTAACAAAAAAGTCTGGTGATTAAATGTCTAAAGACAGCACTGAAAAAAATGAAATGGAAAAATTGAAGCCAATTGTGGTGAGTGCACCAGAAGACGGCCAACGATTAGACAAATGGCTTAGAGCTCATTTCAATAACATATCAAAAGTGATGATAGAAAAGTTGTGTAGAACAGGTCAACTGCGTATCGACAGTTTGAGAGTGAGACCAAATGTTCGTGTGTTGGAAAATCAAAAAATTCGTGTCCCAGATTTCATTCGTTCAAAGAGTTCAAGGATGGATCCCATACCCACTAGGGTTTCGTTAAAATTGGTGAAGGGTTTGAAAAAATCTCTAATTTTTAATGATGAACACTTTATAATTTTTAATAAACCAGCTGGAATGGCAGTACAGGGTGGATCCAAATTAGGTGACTATCACCTTGTTAATGCTTTGCCTCAATTCAGTCTTCCTGGTGACCCAGTGCCCAAGCTTGTGCATAGGTTAGATAAGGAGACATCAGGGGCTTTAATCGTAGCCAGAACTCCAAAAAGCGCGCGGATCATATCCGAGATGATTAAGGATAGGAAAGTAAAAAAAATATATTGGGCAATAGTGCACAAATTTCCTAAGAAGCAAAAGGGTATAATTTTTAGTCCAACAGTTTCAAACGGCAATCAAGAAAGCAGGGAGTTAGGGCATTTAACAAAAAGTGAAGCTTACAGAGGGTCTCAATTATTGATCCTAGATAGAGAGGAAAAGGAAGCCTTATCCATATATAAGGTTTTAGACCAAATCGGGAAAGAAAGTTCTTGGATTGAACTTCTTGCGATAACTGGAAGAAAGCACCAACTTAGAAAACATATGGCGAGCATAGGTTGCTCCATAGTGGGTGATAAAAAATATGGAAATAATCCGAAACTTAAATTTATTGAAAATGGTGATGCTAAAATTGATTTTGGCAATCAGAAATTACAACTTCATGCTCGCCTAGTCGAATTTGAGCATCCATTTACAGGAAAAAAGATAACAGTCAAAGCCGATCCGCCCTTTCACATGTCCCAGTATTTGGAATTATTTCGATCAAAAGAATTTTAAACCTATATCAAGAGTAATAATAATAAATTGATTTTGAAAAAAATAAAGAATTGGAAGTCTGTTAAGCTGAAGAGCCATTCTTCAGGACATATAATATTGTTAGATGAAGTTACCTTAAGAACTCTCTCGGGAAATGAACTTATCATAGGGAATAGATTGATCGCTCATAAAGTCAAAAAGGAGTGGTCCAAGGTGAAGAAAGAAATTAATTATACAGATATGCCCTATACCAAAGCTTGTTTTCTTTCAGCGGATCGTTCTGAAAGAGAAAGCTTGAAGTTAAAAGATAAATTAGTGGGTTATGGGATGTCAGATCTTTTATGCTATAGGGCAGACAAAGGATCTGATTTAGTTAAAATTCAGTCAAAGAGTTGGGATCCATTAGTAGATTGGCTACAAAATCAACTCGATATTACTTTATTAATTTCTCACAGCCTTGCCCCGATTGAGCAGAGTAGGGACTTGGAGAAAGGGCTTTCTAAGTTATTACTACCAATCGAACCATTAGCCTTAACAGCCATGAATGAATTAGTCACCTTATCAAATTCTTTAATCATTGGGTTGGCCCTATTAAAGGGGAAGATTTTACCAGAAAAAGCATGGAAAATCATGAGAATTGAAGAAGAGTGGCAGCGTAGTATATGGGGAACGTTGGCTGAACAAAAAGCTGAAGATAAGATAAAATGGTCCCTGTTTATGCATGCATGTGGGATTTTGAAATTAGTTAAAAGGCAATAATTTAATAAGAAAATTTAGGAAAAAATTAAGAATCACTTCTTAATTAAATTTAG
>PACC02000062.1 GCA_002699695.2 Paracoccaceae bacterium
CTGAAAATCTTTAACAAGTTTTGATAAATTGTCACATTTGATGTGTTGCATCTATATTATAATTTTTTTTAGGTAAAAATAATTGGTTTCCTTTTTAAAAGTTATTTAAAAGTGACTTCTTGCTAATTCTTTGATCTATATTAATAGTTAAATTAAGTCTGCAAACTGTTTGCCGACAATTAACTTTTGCGACATTATATGTCCTAAAAGGGTAAATCCCTAAAATAACTTAAAAGAATGAATTATCATGCCTATTTACTTAACCAATGACTTTAACAAGATTGTAAAATTACACATATGCGATTAACAGAATTTGATTTTCTCTTGCCAAAAGAGCTAATTGCTACAAGACCAAAGGTTCCTAGATCTAATTCTAGGTTACTTTATTATAATCAAAATATTTTAAGGGACCTTTCTTTTTTTGATTTACCTGACCAATTAAAAACTGGTGACCTATTGGTTTTTAACAATACCAAGGTCATTCCGGCACTTCTCCACGGAGTTATCGAGGAAACTGATAAATCTAAAGAAAAATGGAATCGATTAGAGTTTTTGTTGACTAAAAGGTTGACTGTAAATCAGTGGCTTTGTTTATGTAAACCAATCAAGAAACTCAAGCTAGATAATCACATTATATTTTCCAATGACTTGAGCGGTAAGGTAGTTGATAGGCAGAAAGATGGAGTGGTTCTAGAATTTCAATACGTTGGAGATTTTTTTTTACTGCTAGCAAAGACTGGACAAATGCCTTTACCCCCGTATATCAGAAAATTTCGATCAGCAGATGCACAGGATAAAGATGATTATCAAACTATTTTCTCAACTACAATAGGATCTATTGCATCGCCCACTGCCGCATTGCATTTTGATAGTAATTTGATGGAAAGAATCGAAGCAAAAGGTATTAAGATTTGTTTTGTTACATTGCATGTGGGCATTGGTACATTTTCACCAATTCGAACTGAATACATTTGTGATCATATAATGCATGAAGAGTTTGGTGAAATTGATCTTGCAACCAGTGAAATTATCAATGATGCATTAACTTCAGGAAGGAGGGTAATTCCAGTCGGAACAACAAGTTTAAGAATACTTGAGTCATCTGCCACAAAAAGCGGCCATATAAAGCATTTTAAAGGTTTTACGAACATTTTCATTAGGCCAGGGTTCAAATTTAGGGTGGCTTCAGCATTAATAACAAATTTTCATTTACCCAAATCTTCTCTTTTCATTTTGATTTCTTCTTTTGTTGGTCTGGAGGTGGCCAAGAAACTTTATAGTCATGCAATTACGAATAAATATAGGTTTTACTCATATGGTGATGCTTCATTATTAATACCTTAATCCATACTGAAAATTAATGGTGGCCAATGTTGCTGTCGCGGGGGGTATAATGATGATAGGTAAAGATTGTCTGGAACTTTTCATTTAGTTGAGATACCCATTAGTTGTTTCTTAAGAAGTTAAGAATTGATTTCTTTAAATTAGAGGATTACTCCAAGATAGGTTTTATATGGTAGAAAAAGATTTTGATGTAGCAATAATTGGTTCTGGGCCAGGTGGATATGTTGCTGCCATTAGAGCGTCGCAATTAGGTCTAAATGTTGTTTTAGTAGAGAAGGCTGAAATAGGCGGTGTGTGTTTAAATTGGGGTTGTATACCTACCAAGGCACTTTTGCGATCTGCCGAAGTTTATGAATTAGTTAAGAGAGCAAAAGATTTTGGTATTGAGACATCCAGCCAAACTCTAAATATTGATAATATAGTAGGGCGGTCAAAAAAAGTGGCTGAAAAATTATCCAGTGGAGTAAAGTTTTTATTAGCCAAAAACAAAGTGCAAATTATTAAAGGCACAGGGTCTTTATTAAGTAATACTGAGATTGTCATTCAGAAAGATAATGGAGAGAATAAGGAAATTAGTGCACGAAATATCATTATAGCCACCGGTGCCAGACCTAGAGAGATTTCTAATCTCAAAGTTGATGGGAAAATTATTTGGGATTATCGTCATGCCTTAAGACCAACGGAAATTCCTAAGAAATTAATAATTATCGGATCTGGTGCCATTGGTATCGAATTTGCTAGTTTCTATAATTCAATGGGGTCAGAGGTCACTGTATTGGAAATGCTGCACAGAATTTTACCCACTGAAGACAAGGATGTTTCAAACTTTGCAAAGAAAAGTTTCGAGCAGAGGGGGATCAGATTTTTTGTAGACTCTTGTTTTGAAGTAGTTAAACAAGAAAAATCTATGATTAGTTTAAAAATTGAGAAAAAGGGAAAAAAAGAAATAATTTCTGCTAATGCTATTCTGGTTGCTGCAGGTATAGTAGGGAATTTGGCGACTTTAGGGTTGGAAAAGATAGGCGTTAATACAAGGTCGGGTATGATTTTGACTAATGATTTTTGCAAAACAAATGTGGCAAATATTTTTGCAATAGGTGACATAACCTCACCGCCTTGGTTGGCTCACAAGGCAAGCCATGAAGGAGTTATGGTTGCTGAAATCATAGCTGGCCAAGGTGATGTTAGACCACTTAAAAGGGAACATATACCTGGTTGCACATATTCTAATCCTCAAATTGCATCTGTAGGTTTGACTGAAGATAAAGCTTTGGAACTTGGTTACGAAATAAAAGTGGGTACGTTCCCTTTCTTGGCGAACGGGAAAGCTTTGGCAATGGGGGAGGATGAGGGTTTTATAAAAACCATATTTGATAAAGATACTGGGGAATTGTTGGGAGCCCATATGGTCGGTTCTGAGGTGACAGAACTTATTGCAACTTTTTTGGTTGGAAAAGAACTTGAGTCCACATCAGAAGAGTTTATTAATACTATATTTCCTCATCCAACAATGTCAGAGATGTTACATGAAAGTGTTTTAAGCTCTGAAGATAAAGTAATTCATCTTTAGGTTAATTCTTAAATAAAATTGAATCGTGAGGAAAAGTTGGGGAAGAATGAAGACAACTGCAAACAATAAAAATCAGATGCATTTTGTAGGTGCTCAAAAGAAAAGACACCCAGAGAAAATAAACAATGCTGACTCTAGGGTGTTGCGAAAACCCAGCTGGCTTAAGGTAAGGGCCCCAACCTCACTAGACTTTTTTGAAACCAAGAAAATTGTTAGGGATAATCAGGTCTTTACTGTTTGTGAAGAGGCGTCTTGTCCCAATATAGGTTCTTGTTGGTCAAAAAAACATGCTACTTTTATGATTATGGGCGAAGTTTGCACTCGAGCCTGTGCTTTTTGTAATGTGACTACAGGAAAACCAGATGAGTTAGACTTATTTGAACCTGCTCGGGTAGCTAATGCTGTTCGAAAATTAGGCCTTAAGCATGTTGTGATCACGTCCGTTGATAGAGATGACTTAGAGGACGGGGGAGCACACCATTTTTCAAAGACTGTTTCCCTCATTCGTATGAAATGTCCAGGTACTTCCGTTGAAATTCTCACTCCAGATTTTTTGCGAGCAAGGAAAGACGCATTACGGGTTGTGCTTGATTCTAAACCGGATGTATTTAATCATAATTTGGAAACTGTACCTAGGTTATATCAAGAGGTGCGACCTGGTTCGCGCTATTACGCATCACTTAAGCTCTTGGATAGAGTTAAAGAACTTGAACCGGGCACATTTACCAAATCCGGGTTGATGGTTGGTCTTGGAGAACAGCATAAGGAAATCTTGCAAGTTATGGACGATCTTAGAACAGCAAATGTTGATTTTTTAACTATCGGTCAATATCTCCAGCCTACAAAAAAGCATTATCCGATCGATAGATTTGTTTCGTTAGAGGAATTCGTAAAACTTAAGAAGATAGCATATGGGAAAGGATTCTTGATGGTTTCTTCTAGCCCATTTACTAGATCTTCTTTCCATGCTGATGAAGATTACCAAAAATTAGTTGAAAATCAAAAAGCTAAGACATTGACGGAAATTGCCGATAGGTAATGATCAGATTGAATGAAATAGGTTCAAATGAAGTTTTTTCATGAAAAGGCACGTTGAAAGCTGTATAATTTATTCAGAAATCAAAGAGGTTTTTGATTTAGTTGCAGACATAGAGACATATCCCAAATTTTTGCCTTGGTGTGTCGCTGCGACTATAACAGACAAAATTTGTGGCCAAGAGGATACACTACTTAAGGCGGATCTCACAATCGCCTTTGGTACCTTTAGAGAAAAATTTTCTTCTAATATCGTACTTAACGAGCGGAATTTTACGATAGAAATATTTTCATCAGATCGTCCATTTAAAATTCTGCATGGGAAATGGAATTTCCTTCAAATGGATGAGGGTTGTCAAGTAAGTTTTGAAATTGAATTTGAGTTCAGGTCGATAATTTTAGATAAATTAATAGGAATTGTCTTTTATCAGGCAATCAAAAAAGTGGTGACAGCTTTTGAGAAAAGAATTATGACTATAAAAAATGACTAAGGATTTCCCAATAGTTTTAACAACAACTTAAGTGCTTCTACGGAACTTTTTTGCCTAACATGATCTCTACCAAGAGGTTTTATTTTTAGCATTTGCGTATTTATCATGCTACCCTTAAACCCATAAGCTATCCAAATTAGTCCTTCTGGTTTTTGGGAGTTTAAATTGCCTGGCCCTGCCACTCCTGATATAGAGAGAGCGATGTTGGCCTGAGATATCCGAAACAATCCACTCACCATCTCTATTACTACTTCTTTACTAACAGCGCCTTGATTTTTTAGTGTGCTTTTCTTTACTCCTAGTAAGTCAATTTTTGATTTGTTCGAGTATGTAACCAAGCCTTGATCAAAAACTTTGGAGGATCCTGGGACCGACGTAATTATAGAAGAAATAATACCTCCAGTACAACTTTCTCCAATGACAAGCATTTTATTTTTTCTAAGAGCTTTTTGAACTAGTTGTTCTCCTAAATTTTTTTGCTTAGCTATAAAAGATAAATCCATAATATATACCCTGAAATAAAAATTGCTGAAAAAAATCCAGCTAAAACATCGTCAAAAAGAACACTAAAAGAATTTTGTTGTTGATCAAAGAAACTTATAGGCCAAGGTTTAACAATGTCAAAAAACCTAAAAAGCAAAAAAGATAAAAATATCATAGTAATAGTTTCACTAATTGAAATAGTGTAAAGAATATAATCCAAATAAAGGATGGGAATTAAACTTATCCATTGACCAATTAGTTCATCAATAATCACCTCAGATGGATCATGCTCTCCCCCGTTTTTTTGGGTGATATAATTTTCTGTAATGATCCAACTAAAAAAAAATAGAACTACGGCAGTGAATAGCATAGCCCCAGGGGATATAACTTCTCTTATAACAAGCCATAACAGTATCCCAGCTAGGCTTCCCAATGTCCCAGGTGCAAAGGGAGCTAAACCTAATCCTAAGATTGTTACGTACAGTTTTACCATCTTTATGTTTTGATAAGAAGAACAGAGGTTAAGACGGCGATTCCTTCTTTTCTACCAGTGAAACCTAAGCCTTCTGAAGTGGTAGCTTTTATATTAATCCGTTCTGTTGACATATTACATAATTGGGCGACATTATTCACCATATTTTCACTATGTAGGCTTATTTTTGGTTCTTCACAAATAAATGTCAAATCTATATTCATGATGGTAAAGGCTTTTTCTCTCATAAAGTATAATGCCTTCTCTAGAAAGATTTTTGAATTGACATTTTTCCATGTTGGGTTATCGGGAGGAAACCAACGTCCCAAGTCGCCTTTGCCCAATGCTCCTAGAATTGCATCCGTTAAAGAATGTAATCCTACGTCTGCATCAGAGTGTCCAATCAACTTTTTATTATGTACAATCTTAATCCCGCACAAAATGATTTCTTTTCCATCCTGTAGTTTATGAACATCAAAACCATTGCCAATCCTTATATCACTCATTCAATAAGTCTTTCTGCTGTCTTTAAATCTGTACTAGTAGTAATTTTTAGATTGGTTTCACACCCATTTACGTGCTTCACCGACACACCAAGCTTAGTTGCCAAAGAAATATCATCTAATGCCCAATGATCAGTGTTTTTCAGGTGTGCATCAAGTATGGTCGAAAAATTAAATCCTTGTGGGGTTTGAGCACGAAACAATGAATTTCTATCTTTCATGAGTTCATATTTGTTTTTTTCTACTTTCCAAACGGCATCAACCAGCGGTAAAACGGGGAAAACAGCTTCAAAATCTGATAAACTTTGTAAAACTCGATCAATTACCTCTTTTGATACCAGTGGCCTTGCTGCATCGTGGATTAGTACTTTTTCTGGAGGTTCTTTTAGTTTTGCTAGTGCAAGCAAACCAGATTTCACTGAGAGGCTTCTTTCGTCCCCACCAAAGGTTGGCGAGAGGATTTTTTCTGATTTTCCTAATTTTCCGATGGATCTTAGTGCATTCCAATAAAATTTACTATGTTTTTCATTAATTACTGGTTGAACACTATGAATAGCCTGATGATTTATAAATCTTCTCAATGAATAATTTAAAATAAGCATATCTTTAAGACGGAGAAACTGTTTTGGAGTGCGATTCCCAAATCTCATTCCTTTTCCGGCTGCAACTATAATTACTGCTGTTTTGGTAGGCATAAATGGTTTTCTTGTTGAAAAATATTAAATTTTAGGCAAAAAGGGTACAGTTTGTTATTTGGTCATTATTATATCCTATGAATTTCAGAAATAATCCAGAAGCTAGAATACGCTCAAAATTCTATACGCTTATAGAGGGTGAGTCAAAAAGGCAAAGAAAATTTGTTAGTCATGTCCTCAGTTAAAAAATTGGGCGACTTTTATTTAGGAATATGGAATTCGTTACCTCATCCAGGTTTCATAGTTAAATCTAATTATGAAATAGTTGCAGCTAACAGTGCTTCAGAGACATATTGCTCTACCAGTAGGACTAGAATATCGGGTAGGATGATATCTAGTTTTTTGAGTGAAAGCTCGTATATCTTAAAAGTCATTAGGCAAACAAAAAAACAGCAAACACCTATTGTCGCCCATAGTGTTGACATATATTGGGTGGGTAGGAATGTTGAGATATGCAATCTTTATTGCTCTCCTCTAGAAGGTTCAGATGATTCTACACTGCTATTAATTCAGCCAACAACAAAAGTTAACAAGATGAATAGAAACTTATTGCACCAGAATGCTGCAAGATCTATCTCAGGTTTGGCCGCAATGTTAGGGCATGAAATTAGAAACCCACTAGCTGGCATTTCCGGTGCGGCTCAATTACTAGCCCAAAATGCTAACGATGAAGATTTAAAACTTACAGATCTAATTCGATCAGAGAGCAAGAGGATTGGTGATTTAGTTTCGAGGTTTGAAATTTTTGGAGATATTGCCCCAGTAATAAGAACTTCTTTGAATGTCCACGATGTTTTGGAAAAAACCAAAGAATTAGCAAAGGCTAGTTTTTCCCAGCATATAAGGTTTTTTGAGGATTACGATCCATCCTTGCCAAACATTAAGGGCAATTTTGATCAGCTAACTCAGGTCTTTCTTAATCTTCTGAAGAATGCTTCTGAGGCAGTGCCGGCAACGGGCGGTAAAATTAAAATTTGCACTTCATATCGGAGTGGCCTTAAACTTTTGTCTATGAATAAGAGGATCGAAAATCTACCCATAACTATAGAAATCATTGATAACGGCAAGGGCATTCCTTCCGATATGTCGGATAGCATATTTGAACCGTTTATAGGAACAAAGAAAGCAGGTTCAGGCTTGGGCTTAGCCTTAGTTTCTAAAGTGATTGCAGACCATGGGGGATCTATAGAATATTCGTCGATGGAAGGAAAGACTGTTTTCAATATTAGTCTACCAAGACAAGGGCTGGATGAAGATGAACTAAGTGATTACAACATTCATTCAAGATTGCTCAGTAAAGATGGTGCTGCTTAAGGAGTTAGATGTGGAAGGAACAGTAATAATTGCTGATGACGATATCTCTATAAGGACTGTTTTAACGCAGGCTGTAACCAGAGCTGGATGTAGAGTGAAAGCAACTGCCGCTTTGTCAACCTTGTGGCGTTGGATTGAAGACGGAGAGGGCGATGCATTAATCTTGGATGTAATTCTCCCTGATGGTGATGCGTTGGATATGTTACCAGCAATAAGAAAAAAGAGACCTGAACTACCAGTCATAGTGATTTCTGCAAATAATACAATGCTCACAACAATAAGGGCCAACAAGTCCGGAGCATATGAGTATTTTCCTAAACCATTTGAAATCAGGGACATATTAGGCGTATTAAGCAAAGCCCTCGCAAAGAGAGCGCAAAAAATACACTCTCTTAAAACTGATATTAGGAACGAAGTAGTCGACGAAAATGGCCCAGATTTGCCACTTGTTGGGAGAAGTCAATCCATGCAAGAAATTTATAGGGTTATTGCAAGACTTGTGAATACTGACTTAACCGTAATGCTGATAGGGGCTTCTGGAACTGGTAAGCAGCTAGTTGCTAGGGCTTTGCATGACTTTGGTGACAGGAAGGAACAGCCATTTGTATCAATTAATTTAGCAGCTATTCCTTATGAGCAAATAGAAATTGAATTATTTGGATCACAGAATATTGAAAATGAGAAAAATTACAAAGGAAAGTTTGAATTGGCGGAAGGGGGCACACTATTTCTTGATGAGGTGGGAGAGATGCCTTTTTCGGTTCAAACAAGATTGCTAAGAGTTTTGCAGGTTCAGGATGGAGAATATTCAAAGAGCGGAATTCAGGCGGAAGTGTCTTCGAATGTTAGAATTATTTCATCAACTCAAAGTGACTTGAAGGCAGCGATTGGAAACGGAAAGTTTAGGGAAGATCTTTTTTTTAGGTTGAATGTAATCCCCGTTGTGTTGCCATTATTAAATGAACGAACCGAAGATATCCCTGAGCTATGCACTTTTTTTTTCAAACAATGTGTAGCGGATGGGTTGCCAGAAAAATCTTTAACATCCAAAGCCATGGTTTTGTTAAAGCAGCAAATATGGCGAGGAAATGTTAGAGAACTGAGGAATTTTGTTCAACGATTGGTAGTTTTAAGTCCAGATGAAGTTGTCCCAGATGATTTGGTCAAAGAGCAATTGAATTTATTTCCGGAAAAAAAGGGAGGTGAAGAATTAGAAGTAGATCATGGCTTGTCAGCGTCTGTTGAAAAGCATCTTATCCGATACTTTGAACTTCACGGAAATTTACTTCCTCCAAATGGTTTGTACAATAGAATTCTCAAAGAAATTGAGTACCCTCTAATTTCCTTAACTCTTAATTTTGTTAAAGGAAATCAATTGAAAGCAGCAAAACTGTTAGGAATAAACCGTAATACTCTCCGAAAAAAGGTGAGTGAGTTGAACATAAATGTATCCTTATTAAAGAAAATGATGTAATGTTACAACATATTCGGCACGTATCGTTGATTTGCAATAATTATGCAACATAATATTTTAACATCATTTTATTTAGTGCTTGAAAATAGTGCGAAGAAAAAGAAACTGCGAAATATTTTCACAGTGCTTTTTGTTATCCTAGGTCTGGTATTGGCGGTTAGTACATTGGTTTCGGCAGATGTTTTTCAAGGAACTACAAGTCATACCGTGTTGAGAAACTTACTTTTGCTAGATTTAATTTATGTTCTTGTGGTGGCAGGATTAGTTGCTATTAGGATAACTAAGTTGATTTTTTCTAGAAGATCTAGAGCCTCTGGCTCCAGATTGCATTCTAGGCTGACCAAAGTGTTCACCTTGACAGCATTATTTCCAACAATAGTTGTAGCAGCTTTTGCAACTATATCTATAAATTTTGGTATGGAGGGATGGTTTTCATCTAATGTTCAGCAGGTAGTGGAAAATTCCATGCAAGCAGCTGAAGCTTATGAGGGAGAACATCAGAATAGTTTAGTTAAGGATATCAATTACTTATCAAATATTTTAAATAAACAAAAATCTACGAATTTTTTTATGAGTGAGGGGAATGTTCGAGAAATTTTGAGCCAATTTCAACCAAAAAACTTATCAGAGGCCTTTATAATAGACTTTTCTGGAAATATCAGGTTGCGCGGAGATCGCAGTTATTTATTTGATTTTGAACCTATTAGTGAGAAAAATTTATTTTCAGCTATTGAAGGCAAAACTGTAATAATTACCGATTGGCCTAATAATGAGTTCCGGGCATTAAAAGTTCTGAAGGCTTTTAATAATCGTTTGTTATATGTAACTCGCGAAGTTGATGGTAGTGTCCTTAAACTATTAGATGAAACTCAAGAAACCGTTTTGTTGTACAGGAGTATAGAGAATGAAAGGTACGGGTTACTGTTTAAGTTTGGGCTGCTCTATATAGCCTTTTCAGTGGTTGTGATACTAATAGCTGTTTGGATTGCTTTGTGGTTTGCTGAAAGGTTGTCTAAGCCCGTAGGAAGGCTTGCAGAAGCTGCCAAACGAGTAGGTTTAGGTGATTTTGAGACTCAGGTCACTGAAGAAAAGACTGGGGACGAAATAGCATTTCTTGGAAAGGTCTTCAACCAAATGACGAGGAAGGTGAAGCAACAACGGGATAAATTGTTGCAAATCAATAAAGAGGCCGAAGAACAAAGCAGGTTTCTTGAAGCTGTCATTGCTGGGGTGAATGGTGGCATAATTAGTATAGATATAAAGGGGTGTATTGAAATAATCAATAGTGGAGCAAAGACTATCCTTAATGTAAGGACCTCAACTTTAATTGGCAAAAAGATAGATAAGGTGGCTAAAGAATTTGTTCCAGCAATAAATAGAGCAACAAATCTGTGTAAAGATTTGGTGGCAGAAGAACTTATCTTAACTCGTGGAAACAAATCTTCACATATTCTTTTAAAGGTTTCTGCTAGGCAATCGGGCGGAAATAATTTGATGGGTTTTATTCTAACTTTTGATGATATAACCAATCTTGTAGCAGCCCAGCGTGATGCAGCTTGGGGTGATGTTGCCCGAAGAATTGCTCATGAAATAAAAAATCCGCTTACGCCAATTAAGTTGTCAGCGGAAAGGTTGAAAAAAAAGTTCTTACCTTCGAAAATTGATATGAATATTGATTTAGAAGAATATGCCGACATGATTATTAGACAAACAGAGGTTCTTCAGAGAATAGTGGATGAGTTTTCAAAATTTGCCAGAATGCCTGAACCTAGGAAGAAAAATGTAGATGTAAGTAACTTAGTAGAAAGTGCTGTTTTATTACAAAAATCGGTGTTTCCCAACATAGAATTCAGGATAGCGAGTGCGGTTAATAATTGCAAGATATTAGCAGACTCAGATATGCTTACACAAGCTTTAACAAATTTATTAAAAAATGCAGCGGAGTCAGTTATTTCTTCTGAACAAGGGGCTAGAGATACTCTCTTAATAGGTATCATTGATATTGCATTAAAAGGATTTGGTTCGAGTTTTGAAATTATCATACGAGATACTGGATTAGGTTTGGACTCAAAAAAGAATAACTATTTTGAGCCATATGTAACCACTAAGAAAACTGGTACGGGTTTAGGTTTAGCTATAGCAAGAAAGATCATTGAACAACATGATGGNACTCTAGAACTTTATAATGGCGAAACAATAGTACACTCTGAATANAATAAAGGTGCTATAGCACATATCAGAATGCCNATTGCTGGACATCCAAAATTCCCTATCGAAAGCAGNGGAATGAGGTCAAAAAATCAAGATGGTAAAGTGACTGAGTCTGAAAATGTTTAAGTTTATTTATTGGAATTTATTTGAAGAGAGGCTAACTGCATGGGGTATATTTTAGTAGTAGATGATGAAAAAGACATCCGGCAATTACTAGGGCAAATACTATCGGATGAGGGTTATAAAGTTTGCCTTGCACGTAATTCTGAGTCCGCAATGAATGAGATCAATGAAAATGCTCCTGATCTAATAATTCTTGATATATGGCTTAAAGATAGCCATATGGATGGGATTGAAATTCTTAAAACGGTGCGCAGCAATGATCATGACATACCCGTCGTAGTTATATCAGGGCATGGCAATATAGAAATTGCCGTGGCAGCAGTTAAGCAGGGAGCATATGATTTTCTTGAGAAACCTTTTAATAGCGATCAACTTTTGGTTGTCATAAGGAGGGCCTTAGAGGCCTCTCGACTGAGGCGCGAAATTACTAATCTCCGTAAAAATGAATTGGTTGCTTCTAACATGGTTGGTGATTCAACTTCTTTTAAGACTTTAAAAGCCCAATTGGATAAGGTTACGCGCTCAAATGGTCGAGTAATGCTTTCTGGGCCAGCCGGTTCTGGAAAGGAAATTGCAGCTAGATACATTCACATAAACTCGCATAGAGCTAAAGCACCTTTTGTATCGGTGTCTTGTGCGAGTATTGAACCAAATAAGATGGAGGAAGTTTTATTTGGAACAGAGCTTGATGGAATTATTAAACCCGGACTTTTGGAGAAATCTAACGGAGGTATCTTATTTTTTGATGAAGTTGCTGACATGCCTCTACGCACCCAATCTAAGATTCTCCGGGTGTTAGTGGAGCAAACTTTTAGCAGGGTAGGCGGCAATGATTTAGTTAGGGTGGATTTGAGAGTTATTTCATCAACTAGTAAAAACTTGGTAGCTAAAATCTCGGCTGGAGAGTTTCGAGAAGAATTATTTCATAGATTAAATGTTGTCCCTATTAAAGTTCCATCTTTAGAAAGTAGAAGAGAAGATATTCCCATTCTGACTAAACATTTTACCGAACAATTGAGACAAACAGAAGGTTTGCCTTATAGGTTATTTTCTGAAAGTGCACTGACTAAGATGCAAACTATGCCGTGGCCAGGCAACATTCGACAACTTAGAAATGCAGTAGAACAGGTTTTGATATTAGGACCAGAAAATATGCCTGTTGAGGCTTTAGAATTGCCGGAACCTAGGCAGGCAGACAAGGTTAATACTGTCAATAATGTTTTCGAAGAAAATCTAATTAATTTATCTCTAAGAGATGCTAGAGAGGTATTTGAGCGAGAATATTTAATGACTCAAATAAATCGTTTTGGTGGGAATATTTCAAAAACGGCCATTTTTGTTGGTATGGAGCGGTCTGCTTTACATAGAAAAATGAAAACTCTCTCAATAGTATCTGAAAACAAATCTTCTAAAATAGTGGATTAAAGGTAATAGCTGACTGATGCGAAAAGAGGAAAAGAGGTAAGTAATGAAAGTCATTATTTGTGGGGCCGGCCAGGTGGGGGTGCAAATTGCAAGACATCTATCCTACGAAAAAAACGATATTACTGTCGTTGATAATAATCCAGAACTTATTTCTCATTTGTCAAATACTCTTGATATTTCTGGGGTAACAGGCTGTGCTTCACATCCGGACATTCTTGATGCGGCTGGAGCTAGAGACAGCGACATGATCATAGCTACTACAAGATCTGATGAGGTAAATATGGTGATTTGCCAAGTTTCGCATTCAGTATTTTCTATTCCAAGAAAAGTTGCAAGAATAAGGTCCCAATCTTATTTGGAGATAAATTATAGTGATTTATATAGAGGAGAACATTTACCGATTGATGTTATAATTTCACCAGAAAGAGAAGTGGCTGAAGCAGCCGTCAGTAGACTGGAAACTCCTTCTGCATTCGAAATAGAAACATTTCTCGGAGGGAAAGCACAGTTAATTGGTATAAGTCTAGACGCTAATTGCCCTGTAATTAATACTCCTTTAAGGCAATTATCAGAACTTTTTTCGGATCTGAATGCTATAGTTTTAGGGATCAGAAGGAATCGAAAGCTTTTTGTCCCAAAATCAGAAGATCAACTATTTGCAGGTGACCAAGTCTATGTATTTACTACAGTTACTGACAGACAACGAACCTTAGAGATTTTTGGTAAAGATATGAAACGGGGAAATAGAATTGTCATAGTGGGTGGTGGAAATGTGGGACTAAATGTGGCCAAGACTTTGGAGCAAAAGAATAGGGACAAGGTTCATTGCAAACTAATCGAAAAGGATAGAAAGCGAGCTGAAATAGTAGCCGATTCTTTAGAAAGAACCGTAATTTTAAATGGTGATGGTTTAGATCTAAGTTTATTAGAGGAGGCAAACATTGAACAAGCCGATGCTATGTTGGCTGTTACAGATGATGACAAAACTAATTTACTTACTTGTACCAGGGCAAAATCCTCGGGTTGTCCACTTGCAATTTCGTTAGTAAATGATTCATCATTGAATTCTTTACTCCAACCCATGGGGATAGATGCATACATAAATCCAAGAGCAACCACTGTTTCTTCTATACTAAGGCATATACGACACGGTCGAGTGAGAGCGGTCTATTCTGTCGGCGATGCGGAAGCCGAAATGATTGAAGCTCAAGTGTTGGGAACTTCTCCTTTAGCTGGAAAAATTCTCAAAGATATAAATTGGCCGGAAGGAGTTTTGGTAGGTGCCGTCATGAAAGAAAATGGAATAATCATACCCAGAAGTGACACAGTATTTTTAGAAGGGGATATTATAACTGTTTTTTATAGAACAAAAGACATTGAAAAAGTAGAAAAGTTATTAGAGGTTGGCATCAATTTTTTCTAACACTAAAATTCCAAAGATAATTATACATTTTATCAAGTTTTATCTATGTAAAAAAATAATTTTTGGTTATAAGAAATAATACTTGAAATTTTATTAGAATTTAGGGTTACAAATATGGTGGGTGAAAAACAAAGTCTTCAAGATTCCTTCTTGAATGGAGTACGTAAAGATAAGAATCCAGTGACAGTTTTTTTAGTTAATGGAGTGAAATTGCAAGGCGTTATAACTTGGTTTGATAATTTTTCTGTCCTTTTGCGTAGGGATGGAGCTTCTCAACTAGTTTATAAACATGCCATCTCTACTATCATGCCTGCAGACCCCTTAAGCTTTTTCGAAGATGAGGCACTTTAACATTGTGAGATGATTTCATGCTCACCTGTGTCATTAGGCCAGTAATAGTTTCTAAATCAAAGTTAATTAGTAAAGAAAGACAATCAGAAGATGGTCTTTTTGAAGCAATAAGGTTAGCTAAAGCACTACCAGATGTCATAGTAAAAATTAAATCAATAATTAAATTAAGGAAGCCAAATGCCAGCATATTTTTTGGAATAGGTAATGTAAAAAGCCTTAAAAAAAATATTGCTGAAAAAAAGATCAGTTTAGTGCTTGTAGATAGCATTTTAACCGCCATTCAGCAAAGAAATCTTGAAAAAGAATGGGAGACTAAAGTTCTCGATAGGACCGGGCTCATTTTGGAAATTTTTGGTGCCAGAGCAATGAGTAGCGAAGGGGTGTTACAAGTTGAGTTGGCGCATCTCATCTACCAGAGATCACGTTTAGTTAGAAGTTGGACTCATCTAGAAAGGCAAAGGGGTGGAATGGGATTCCTTGGAGGACCAGGGGAAACACAAATTGAAGCAGACAAGAGGGCAATAAATGCTAGAATAAATCAGATCAAAAAAGCATTGGTAAAAGTTGTAAAAACCAGGGAATTACACAGGAGTAAAAGGAAAAAAATCCCATATCCGACCGTTGCACTTGTGGGTTATACAAATGCAGGTAAATCTAGTATTTTCAATAGGTTAACGGGGGAACATGCCTTAGTTAAGGACATGCTTTTTGCCACTTTGGATCCAAAAATGAAGAGTTTAGAGTTATCTAGTGGTCAGAAATTAATAGTTTCTGATACAGTTGGGTTTATTTCTGACTTGCCAACATTATTGGTAGCTGCTTTTAGGGCAACTTTAGAAGAAGTCACTACTGCTGATCTGATCCTGCATGTAAGAGATTTATCTAGCTTTAGCTTTGAAGAAGAAGGTAAAGCAGTAGAGTCTGTATTGAAAAGCTTGGGTGTAGAGAAGGATAAAAAATGCATAATTGAAGTATGGAATAAGGCTGATAAACTTAGCGAATCTGAATGTGGGACCTTAAGTTTTGATGTAATTAATCATGAAAAACAAAGAGTTATCCTTTCTGCAAAAACTGGTGCAGGATTTGAAGGTTTAATAGAGCTATTACAAATTTCTCTTAATGATGAAAAAACTCAGGAGGAAATATTTGTTTCTTTCGAGGAAAGTAGATCCAGATCCTGGTTATTTAAAAATAATTTAATAATCAGGGAAGAAACAGCTTTAGGCGGTTACAAGATTCTTGTGTCTTGGACTGAAATTCAAAAGAATCGTTTTTTTTCAGGTTCTGTATAGCTTGTTAATCTGTACTTATTTAGATCTGTTTTATTATGAGGAAGTTTTTTCAGAGAAATAGTGGTCTATCCGATAATAGTGTGGAGTGATAATGCTAAAAGTAAATTCGCATAATATATATTATGTTAGTTTTATCATTATCGACTAATAGCTTAAAAAGCCGGTATCTAGACCTAGAGAGTATATAATTTACAGCGTCGGGCAAGTTTGTAAGTTATAACGCATTCAATAATGGCTGGTAGTCCAAAGACGGATCAAAATACCTCCATAACGAAAACAATCGCAGCCAAGGGTACTTGAACGATACGAACCAAGGCAGAGGCAAGTCCCGCAATAACAAATACGCTAACGTCAGCATCGGTATGATATCCTAATGATGTACACAAATGAAACATGGAAGCTCCCAAAATACCTCCAAGAAACATTGATGGTACCAATGCACCCGCGCTTCCTCCTGCCATTAAAGTAAAACCAGTTGCAAATGCCTTAGCCAACACTAAAATTAAAAGAACCCACCGCACAGAGAAAAGAGGATTTCCCTCATTGTGTATTACTTGAATAATAGTTTCCTCAGAAACCCCGAGGACATGCTGTGGTTCTAATCCCAACCCAAGCCAAAGAGCAGAAGCTATTCCCCCTACTCCGACAGCTCCTATAACAGGCCTTATCAAGGCAGGGAAAGGTTTAATAAGGCTCTTTAACCGTATGAAAATAAATGCAATACTTAGACCAGCGGGTGCACTTCAGATTATAGCTGCTACATGAAAGAGTTAAGAATAGGTCGGGACTATGATTAGTCTGAAAATTGATTTCAAATCAGCCCAAATTAAGTTAAACTGGAATTCTTAAATTAATATCAAAGGTTTCAGAAAGAGAAAACGAGAGTAGCTGGTGTATTTTCTGCCAAATTTGCATAGCATTTTATGAAGAGCGCAATTTGTATAACGGGCTGTACAGCAACTGGAAAATCTAAGATTGCCAATGAAATAGCCGAAATAAGGCCTTCTGTCATTATTAATGCAGATTCCATCCAAGTTTATCAGTGTATGAGGGTTCTTTCGTCCAGGCCAAGTGATGATGATTTTCAGAATTGCGAAAACAGACTGTATGGACATATTGAATGTGGAGTTGATTACAGTGTAGGTAAATGGCTACAAGAAGTTGAAATAGCAATTAAATATGCTCACAGTAGAAAAAAGACGCCTATCATCGTTGGTGGAACGGGACTTTATTTTTCTGCTCTTTTCAAGGGCCTATCATTCATACCTCCGGTTTCAAAGGAAACGAAGAAAAAATCTCAACAATTGAGAAAGAACTCTCCTGAGGTCTTTCTCATTGATTTAAAGGCTAATGATAATGAGACATACAAGAATATAGATAAGCAAAATGTGGTAAGAGTTCAGCGGGCCTGGGAAGTCTTCACGGATACCGGGTACGGACTTTCCTATTGGCAGGAAAAACAGAATTCTCCTTTTCTAAGAAACCATGAGTGCAAAAGATTCATTATTTCTTGTGATAAATCCATCTTGGAAGACAATATTTCTAATCGATCACATAAAATGTTTGAGCAAGGAGTTGAGCTAGAAGTTAAGAGCATACTAAATTCCAATTTCTTGTCTAATGCGGCTCATCCTGCTCATAAAGCCATCGGTTTTTCTGCAGTGAGTGAATATATACAAGGTAAGTTAGGTTTAGAAGAAGCCATAAGCGTAATTAATGTAAAGACACGGCAATATGCTAAGAGACAACGCACTTGGTTTAGAAATCAAATGCATGATTGGGAAATCCTTGAGTTAACAACAAAAGCCGGTTTAGGTGAAGCTGCAAAACTAATAGATTCAAAGTGATTTCATTGAGATTTGTTAGATGCCAAAATTAGAATATTACGGTCTTGATTTTTAATCTGCGAATTTTACTGAGCTGTTTGAAACTCGGCAAGTGGCAATCATATGAATACTGTGTCAGACGAATTAGTTGATTGATTAAAGATTAGGATGTAAAGGTAACCTGGTACGCTAAAATAGGAATAGGAATAGGAAAGTAAGTGGTTCCGCGTTATTCAAGACCTGAAATGGTTGAGATTTGGTCTCAGCAAAACAAATTTAAGATTTGGTATGAAATTGAGGCTCATGCATGTGATGCCCAGGCCGAGCTTGGTGTTATACCTAAAGAAGCTGCCAAATCTATTTGGCAGGCAAAAGATCTGGTATTTGATGTTGATCAGATAAACAAGATTGAAAAGGAAACCAAGCATGATGTCATAGCATTTTTAACTTTCCTTGGAGAGCATGTTGGTCAAAATTCCAGGTTTATTCATCAAGGCATGACGTCATCAGATATCCTGGATACATGCTTTAACATTCAGTTAACTCGCGCCACTGGCATTCTTATAAAAGAGCTAAAATCGCTTCTTAATGAATTAAAAAGAAGAGCTAATGAATTTAAATATACGGTATGCATGGGAAGAAGTCATGGAGTTCATGCCGAACCCACGACGTTTGGCTTAAAGCTTGTGCAGGCTTATTCGGAGATGAATCGTAACTTGAAGAGGTTAGAGCTGGCTCGGGATGAAGTGCGTACAGGAGCTATTTCTGGCGCTGTAGGTACTTTTGCCACTATTGATCCTTTTGTTGAAAGGCATGTTTGCCAGGCTCTTGGCCTAATCCCTGAACCAGTGTCCAGCCAAATTATCCCAAGAGACCGACACGCTTTATTTTTTAGCGTTCTTGGTTTAATTGCCAGTTCAATTGAAAGAATATCCATTGAAATTAGGCATTTGCAAAGAAGTGAAGTGTTAGAAGTGGAAGAATATTTTTCCCAGGGCCAGAAGGGGTCGAGTGCGATGCCCCATAAACGGAACCCCGTTTTGTCAGAGAATTTGTCTGGGTTGTCTCGCTTAGTTCGAATGTCAGTAATTCCATCTCTCGAAAATGTTGCACTTTGGCATGAAAGGGATATTTCACACAGTTCTGTAGAGCGGGCAATTGGTCCTGATACAACAATTACGCTTGATTTTGCTTTACATCGTTTAACTGATGTTATTAAGAATTTAATAGTTTACCCAGAAAATATGGCTACTAATCTTAATAAATTTAAAGGGCTTTTTAATTCTCAAGCAGTATTGATGGCATTAACCCAGAAAGGTCTTTCAAGAGAAAAAGCATATGAGCTGGTTCAGAAAAATGCAATGAAGACATGGGATAAAAATACTGAATTTATTACAGAAATTAAGTCTGACGATGAGATAAAATCTTTACTCTCTGACAAAGAAATTAATGAAATTTTTACAGGTGAACCTCATTTGAATCATATTGATTACATTTTTTCTCGGGGATTGAATTGATTTTTTATTTTCAATTTTCAAGAACGAGGAGTCCTTTAGCAGGATTCCTTGTCTGGTTGTTTCATTCTATACTTTCTGTAACGAGTTTTAGGCTCGAATTAAGAAAAGGGCTTTAACTTCAAGGTTGATTATTTGCCAGAATTACAAAAAATTTATGAAGGTAAAGCCAAGGTTATATTCCCTGGCCCAAAAAGTGGTACGGTAGTGCAATATTTTAAGGACGATGCTACAGCTTTTAATGCGAAGAAATTTGATATTTTAAAAGGTAAAGGTGAGCTAAACAACCTTATTTCTGAACTGCTAATGAAGACTATTGCTGCAGATGGCGTACCTACCCATTTTCTAGAAAGATTAAGTGCCAGGGAACAACTTGTCCTAGATTGCAATATTATTCCTCTTGAGGTCGTGGTTAGAAATATTGCCGCAGGATCTATTTGTAATAGGTTAGGAATTCCAAAGGGAAAAGAATTTGAGAAACCGTTAATAGAATTTTACTATAAGAATGATGATCTTGGAGATCCAATAGTGACTGATTCACATATCATTCTGTTGGGGTGGTCAAACTCCAAAGAAGTGGCGCAAATTAAGGCTCTTGCTCTTAAGGTGAACAAAGCGTTAGAAAAAGTCTTTCGTGAGGTTGGTATTACCTTGGTTGACTTTAAATTAGAATTCGGTCGGACAAAAAAGGATAACCGTCTAGTCGTTGCAGATGAAATTAGCCCTGATACATGTAGGCTATACGACCCTGCTAGCCAAGAAAAGTTTGACAAAGACATATTTAGATTTGATACAGGAGATCTAGTGTCAGCATATGGGAAATTAGCTAAAAAGCTAGGTATCAGTCAGCGATAGTGTGCTTATTAACTTTATGTGAAAGAAAAAGTATGAAAGTGAGAATAAAGATCGTTTTAAAGGATAGTGTGCTGGATCCCCAAGGACAAGCGATTCAAATGTCTCTTAAAAATCAAGGTTTTTCTGGAGTTAATAGTGTCAGACAAGGTAAAATTATAGATATAGATTTAGAAGGAAATTCCCTTGAAAAGTCAAGAAAACAGATTGAGCACATGTGTGAAAGCCTCTTAATCAATCCTCAAATTGAAACCTTTACCATACAAGAAAAAGACTAATTATTGATTAATGAATATTGGTGTAGTTATATTCCCAGGTTCAAACTGTGACAGAGACCTTTATAGGGCATTTCAAACGTTTAGTCCGAATAAAGTTGAATTTCTATGGCATAAGAACCCAGAACTACCAAAAGGAATAGATGTTTGCGCTATTCCTGGGGGTTTTTCGTTTGGGGACTATTTACGTACCGGTGCCATTGCATCCAGATCGCCAATAATAAAGGCCATCATAGAATTTGCACATGCTGGTGGTTTTGTTTTAGGTATTTGTAATGGATTCCAAATTTTGTGCGAGTGTGGATTGTTACCTGGTGCTTTAATAAGAAATCAGAGCACGCAATTCATTTGCCGAGATCAAGAGCTGATTATTTGCCATAAAGATCCGCTATTCACAAATCTTTATGATAAAAACCAAAAGGTATCATTTCCGATAGCGCATCACGATGGAAACTATTTTGTCGACACTGAAACCCATAAAGTACTCATTGAAAATGATCAAATAGCTTTCAGATACCAAGGAAAAAACCCTAACGGGTCGGTAGATAACATTGCCGGCATATATTCGCACAATCATCGAATTTTAGGTTTAATGCCCCACCCGGAACGACGAGTTGATCCTGAAATTGGTGGTAATGATGGAGCACTTTTCTTTAAAAGTATTTGTGATGGTGTTTCTAATTGAGATCACCTAAATAGACTATCTCCCAAATTCACAAATTTGTCATATAAATGAGCCACCTCGGGGCCGTATCCATTATAGATTTCAGTGTTCCTACTATTACCACCCAATACCCGTTCCGTTTTTTGTGACCAACGTGGATGTGGTACTTCTGGATTTACATTGGCCCAAAAGCCATATTCATTATTTGCTAATGTCTCCCAGAAACTTACCGGCCGAGTAGAAGTAAAGTTTATTTCTACTATAGATTTAATAGATTTAAACCCGTACTTCCAAGGAAGATGTA
>PACC02000040.1 GCA_002699695.2 Paracoccaceae bacterium
CTATCTAACAGCAAATTCAATGCCAGATTTAAATTATAAAATCTTAAATATATGCAATATGGTTTTATCTTATATGAAGTAATGGAGGCGTGTACGTGAATCGAACACGTGTACACGGATTTGCAATCCGCTGCATCACCACTCTGCCAACACGCCTGAATTGTAACTTGGTAAGTAATAACAATTGGTAACACAAATACAAGCCTTAGCCAAAAATATTTCCACCATTTGATCTAAGAAATCACCTTTGATGTATCTCATAGTGTAAACAGGTATTTGATCCATATTAATTCTTTAATTGTTGAGGTTGATTGATACTCGATTACACATATGGCATAACGGCTTTATTAATTTTTTTATTAGGAGATTCGATGGCTAATTTTTCCGATATAAGAAGGGAAATGATTGATTGCCAAATCAGAACTGCAGATGTGACAAATTATTCAATATTAAAAGCTATGTCAAATGTCGCTCGTGAGAAATTCGTTCCCAAAAATCTTCAGTCAGTGGCATACAGTGAAACTAACCTTAATGTAGGACTCGGTAGATATTTACTAGAACCAAGGATTTTTGCAAAAATGTTAGAGTTACTTAATGTGACAGCTAGAGATTTGGTTTTAGATGTCGCTCCAGGTTATGGTTATTCATCGGCGGTTCTTGCGGGGATGGCGGAAGCTGTGGTTGCAGTAGAAAATAAATATTTTGCAGAAGAATCTCAAAACATCTTAATTAAAGAAGCAATAGATAATGCTGTGGTATATGAAGGGGTACTTACTGCTGGTTTAGGCCAGGAGGAGTCTGTTGATGCTATCATTATTCAGGGTGGAATAGAAGAATTTCCCTCTGAGCTCGAAAAGCAAGTTAAGATTGGTGGTCGAGTGATCGCGATATTTATTGACGGTGTAAGAGGAGCATGTTGGAAAGGGTTGAGAACAGAGACAGGAATTGATTGGAATTTCGGTTTCAATGCGTTGGTTCCTGTCCTAGAAGATTTTACTAAGAAAAAAGAGTTTATATTCTAATTGGCAATAAGGATTGTGATATTTTTAACATGAATAGTAAAGATAAATGAAGAAGTTTAGTAAATATTTGGCAAATTTGGTGACTCATCTAGTGATCATTGGATTGTCGTTACCGGCTGCAAGTGATACCTTGGATGAAATATTGCAGCTTACATATTCAAGTAATAGGCAACTCGTTTTGACAAGAGCCCACTTAGCTTCACAGAAAGATGCTATTAAGTTGGCTATTTCCGATTTGGGTATTAGTGTTTCCGCGGCATTTAATGGTTCAAGGGATTGGAATCTTAAATTAGGATCACAGGCGGATAGTTTTTCAACTTCATTGATAGGAAGTTATACACTATCAGATGGAAAGAGATCTAAGAATAAAATAGCTCTTGAGGAGTATGCTCTGGTTAAGGCTAAGTATCAGCTTGAAGACTTAGAACAAAGAATACTCTTAGAAACTATAAATACATATCTTAATATTCTGCGTGATCAAAAATTTGTTGCATTAAGCAAAGGAAATGTTGCTGTGCTTCAGCGCCAATTTGAAGAAATAAAAGACAGATTTAATCTTGGGGAAGTTACTCGAACAGATGTTGCTCAGGCAGAATCGGCGCTAGCATCTGCCAAGGCAAATTTGACAGCAAAAAATGGTGCACTGGGGGTAACATCGGAAATATTCTTGAGTCAAGTAGGAGTTGTTCCAAACAATTTGAAACCAGTAGTAACTCGATTCAAATTACCAAAAAATATTGAAGTGGCAAAAAGAAGAGCGCTGAGACAGCATCCTAAAATACTTTCGGCTACTACTCTGGAAAAGATGGCAAGTATTTTAATTGATATCCAAAAAGGTGCCAAGAAGCCTTTATTTAGTTTGAAATCCGCTCTGACCAATGGCTTTAATCAATCTTCAGGAAATTATAATTCAGCTTCAATTAGATTGGAGGGATCAATACCTATTTTTAATGCGGGAAGAATAGATAATGCAGTGAGCCAAGCAGAAAGTAATTTCAAAGCTGAAAAAGCAAACACTGAATTAGTAAGGAGGAGTGTGTTAGAAGAAGTCTCAATAGCGTGGACTAATCTCAAAGTAGCCGAAGCTACAATTGAGGCTAGAAAAAGACAGATTGAGGCTTCAAAGATTGCTTATGATGGTGTGCTAGTCGAAGAGAAGTTGGGCACTCGAACAACTCTCAATGTCATTAATGCAGAACAGGACTTGTTAGATGCTCGTACACAGCTAGCATCTGCGGAAAGAGACCATCTTTATGCGACGTTTGCTGTTTTAGCTTCATCAGGAGACTTAAATATTAAGCATTTAGGTATCTCAACACCTAAAAGTATAAAAAAATAACAAAAATTTAACATAGAGCATTGAGCATATTCGCAACTATTTTTAAGGAATTGGTGTATCTTTGCAAAAAGATGTTGCAGTGACCAAAGAAGAGAAGACAGATCAAATGCCAGATGAAAAGCAAGACAAAATCAGGCCTAACAAGGAAGGACAAGTCAGGAGCAAGAAGACCGGAAAAGAGAATGTTGAGAAGGGATTAGATCTCTCTGCGACCTTAGAGGAAGTAAAGGGATTTTTAAAGTCTGAAATAGATAGGAAAGATTTGAAAAAGAGCAACTCCAAGACCATACTTTACCTGCAAGAAGATCAAATCATTTCACCAGAAAAAAATAGCCTTAGAGAAATATTAGCAACAAATGAATTTTCAGCGTTGAAA
This sequence comes from Paracoccaceae bacterium, assembly GCA_002699695.2. Lineage (GTDB taxonomy): Bacteria > Pseudomonadota > Alphaproteobacteria > Rhodobacterales > Rhodobacteraceae > CACIIZ01. Next base: position 2,738 of record PACC02000040.1, read on the forward strand.
AAAATGATACGAGATGTGGTCTTAGAAGAGCTGGATAATAGGGAAAAGAGTAACAAAAAGTAAAAGTATTTTTATTGATACGAATTCCTTTCTATAAATTAAAAGTTCTTTAAATTTGAAAATAGCAATTTAGTTTTGGGAACCTAAGCTCATAACCTCTAGAAAAATTGAAATTAAGATCTGATACATTGTGGGCGTGAAAAAAATTGATTGTAGTTTAATCACATACGAGGCATAGCCAAATTCGGTTGTAAATATATTCTAGTCTTTGCATTTAGATGTTTAAAAATTTTTTTAAGAGGGTTAAAAAACTAAGTAGATCAAGTGAGTTTTATGGAAATGGAAAGAACTTTTAATTCCCAAGAAGTTGAGAAACGCCTTGTAAAAATCTGGCAAGAGTCAAATGCTTTTGCGGCAGGAGCTAATGCTAAGTTAGGTAAAGGTACATTTTCAATAGTGATTCCTCCACCCAATGTTACGGGAAATTTGCATATGGGGCATGCATTCAACAATACCATTCAAGATATATTGGTTCGATGGCACAGGATGCGAGGATTTGATACTTTGTGGCAACCTGGACAAGATCATGCTGGCATTGCAACGCAAATGGTGGTCGAAAGGGAACTTCAGAAGAATGAAAATCTAAGTAGAGAGAAATTAGGAAGGGAGAAATTTCTTGAAAAGGTTTGGGAATGGAAGGAGAAAAGTGGTGGTGCAATAATTGAGCAACTGAAAAGGCTTGGAGCCTCATGTGATTGGCAAAGAAATAGATTTACTATGGACGAGGCCTTTCACAAATCAGTACTCACAGCATTTGTGGAAATGTACAACGCGGGTCATATCTATAGAGGAGAAAGGTTGGTTAATTGGGATCCTCACTTTAAGACAGCTATTTCTGATTTGGAAGTTGAAAATATTGAGGTGGATGGTCATTTCTGGCACATCAAATATCCACTAACGAATGGAGAAAAATATGAGTATGTTACCCGAGATTTGGACGGAAAAGTAGTTTCTAGTGAGCTACGTAATTACATATCTATAGCAACTACTAGACCAGAAACAATGCTAGGTGATGGTGCAGTTGCAGTTCACCCTGAAGATGATCGTTATAAGCACATAATTGGTAAGCATGTTATATTACCTTTAACTGATCGGCACATACCTATAATTGGGGATGAATATCCAGATCCTAATTTTGGATCTGGTGCAGTGAAAATTACTGGTGCTCACGATTTTAATGATTATGAGGTGGCCAAGAGACATGGGCTGGAGTTTTTCATTTTGATGGATGAAGCTGGTAAAATGGTAAAAGCCGATTATGTCCCAAGTAAGTATAGGGGACTTGATAGGTTTGATGCCCGCGAGGAAATTGTCAAAGATTTGGAGAGTGAGGGGTTACTCTTAAACGTCGAACAAAAAAAGATAGTGCAACCTTTTGGGGATAGATCAAAAGTAGTCGTTGAGCCATACTTAACAAAACAATGGTTCGTAAATGCCAATGCAATAGTGGAACCGGCTATAAAGGCTGTTAAAGATGGAAGGACACAAATTTTTCCAGAACGAGATACGAAAACCTATTTCAATTGGTTGGAGAATATAGAACCGTGGTGCATAAGCCGCCAGTTATGGTGGGGACATCAAATCCCAGTTTGGTATGATGAAGATGGAAATCAGTATTGTGCAATTTCGGAGAAAGAAGCTAGGAGGACTGCAGGACAAAAGAAATTGGTTAGAGATCCTGATGTTCTTGACACGTGGTTTTCTTCTGGTTTGTGGCCCATTGGTACTATGGGTTGGCCAAATGAAACAGCAGAATTAGAAAGATATTTTCCTACCAATGTCTTAGTTACTGGTTTTGATATTTTATTCTTTTGGGTTGCAAGAATGATGATGATGCAACTGGCGTTGGTCGACCAAGTGCCATTCCAAAAAGTTTATGTTCATGCTCTTGTTCGGGATGAAAAAGGTAAAAAAATGTCCAAATCCCTGGGGAATGTGTTGGATCCGCTGGATTTAATAGATGAATATGGAGCGGATGCAGTTAGGTTTAGCCTTGCTTCGATGGCTGTAATGGGAAGAGACATTAAACTCTCTACCGATCGCGTGGTGGGATATAGAAACTTTGGAACAAAGATTTGGAATGCGGCAAGGTATGGTAATATTAATTCTTGTATAAGTTGTACCAAATTTGATCCTCGCACTGTGCGTAATACGCTTAACAAGTGGATCATTGGAGAAACAGTGAGAGTAAAAATGGAAGTAGATAAATCTCTTCAGATGTTTCGATTTAATGACGTTGCAAATTCTTTGTATAGGCATGTTTGGGGAAAGTTTTGCGACTGGTACTTAGAATTTTCTAAACCACTACTATCTGGAAATGAAGCAGAATTAAGAGCTGAGACCCAAAGCACTTTTGCTTGGGTATTGGATCAGTGCCTTATAATGCTACATCCCATAATGCCATTTATTACGGAGGAAATCTGGGGTAAGACTGGATTTCGAGAAAATCTGATAGTTCACCAGGCTTGGCCAGAATTCACGCTAGAAAATTTTTGGGATCAAGAGGCTCATAATGAAATAAGCTGGATAATTGATCTCGTTGAAGAAATTCGCTCGGTAAGAGTAGAGATGAATATTCCAGTAGGAATGAAGATAAGCATGCAAATATTTAAGATAAACTCGAAGGAGTCAGGCTTTTTGTCAAGAAATGAGATTTTTGTTAAGCAATTAGGTCGTATAGCACAGATAGAAAATATAAATAAAATCCAAGAGGGATCAATTAGTATTTCAATCCCTGGAGCTGAATTTTGTTTTCCTTTAGCGGGTTTAATTGATGTGTCAAACGAAAAATTGAGATTGGAAAAAAAATCACAAAAATTGCAATCTGAATACGACATGTTGAAGAAGAAGCTTCAAAATGAAAAATTTTTAACTCATGCGCCTACGGAAGTTGTTGAGGATATTAAGGTTCGGTCTGCAACGTTGCTTTCAGAAATGAAGAAAAAAAAGTTAGCTCTTTCCCGATTAACGGAGTTAAGTTGATACTATGGTCAAATATACAGATTTGATAAATAGTTTGTCTGCAGAGGTGCCATTTGTTGGACCGGAGACTCAAGAAAGATCATTGGGCTTTGAGTTTAATACCCGTTTGGGAGCTAATGAGAGTGTTTTTGGTCCATCGGAAAAAGCTATACAAGCTATGCAAAAGGTGGCAGCTACGGATGTATGGAAATATGGTGACCCAGAAAATCTTGAACTTCGGGATGCTATAGCAAAAAAAATGAATGCAAGCCGACATAATATTGTGATTGGGGAAGGCATTGATGCATTGTTGGGCTACTTGGTTAGACTTACTGTTGAATCTGGAGTTAAGGTCATAACTTCACTTGGCGCATATCCAACCTTTAATTATCACGTCAAAGGCTTTGGAGGTGAGTTGATTTTCGTTCCTTATCAAAACGATCGCGAGGATTTAGAATCCCTAGTAGATTCGGCAACTAAACATGAGGCAAAATTAATTTATTTTGCAAATCCTGATAATCCAATGGGGACAATTAATTCATCAGAAAAAATTGAGAAAATAATAAAGAGAATTCCAGGAGATTGTATTTTATGTCTCGATGAAGCTTATGTAGATTTTCTTTCAGATCAGTTTATCCCCAAAATAGATATTGAGAATCCACAGGTTTTGCGGTTTAGGACCTTTTCTAAGGCATATGGATTAGCAGGAGCTAGAATTGGATTTGCATTTGGTGCAAGAGAATTAATTAAGAATTTTGATAAAATCAGAAACCATTTTGGTGTTAATAAAATTGCACAAACTGGAGCTTTGGTAGCATTAAGGGATGAAATCCACTTAATGGAAGTTAAAGAAAGAGTAAAACTTGCAAAAGGCCAAATTGAAAAAATTGCGATTGATAATGATTTATCCACCATCAAATCATTTACGAACTTTGTTGCAGTTGATTGTGGAAAGGGAGGGCAGTATGCCACTAAGATCCTGCAAAACCTTATTAAGCGTCGCGTATTTGTAAGAATGCCTTCGGTGGAACCACTAAACAGATGTATACGCGTTACTGTAGGAGAGGTCAAAGATCTGGCTTATTTTGCAGATCAATTGCCTGTAGTATTAAAGGAGACTCTTTAGTTTTTTTTGGACCGGAGTTTTTTTACCATGAGCTCAGTAGCAGCATTAACACCACCAGGTGTAAAAGGAATATTTTCTTTTTCCAAGCCAGCTTCTAGTAGGCTTAAAACACCAAGGATCATATGTGGATTCAAATAACCCATGTGGCCTATTCTGAAGACTGATCGACCTTCTAGGAGTTCTCTGGAGGAAAAACCTATTCCAACTCCTAAATCGACGCCACCTTGCTCAGATATCCATTCTCTAACCTTACCGAAATCGAATCCCTTTGAAAAAATAGTTGTGACTGCATTTGATCTATGCTTTTTATTTTTTATATTTAGAGATAAAGCCCCACCATCCGATCCTAAGTGATCGATACATGCCCAGACCATTCCGGAAAGTATTTCGTGCCTATTGAAGACGTTTTCTCTACCTTCTTCTATTAACATGTTAAGGGCTTCTAATTGACCAAATAGTAGATTTGTTGGTGCCGTTCCAGAAAAGATATCATAGAACCTAGATGGGTTTAGGCGTGGTTCCCAATCCCAATACGGGCTAGTAATTTCATCCTTATTATTCAGAGTTTTTGAATAATCTTGAGCATGTTCATTTACAATGCAGTAAGCCAGACCTGGAGGGGTCATCAAGCCTTTTTGAGAGGCAGTAATAAGTACATCAACGCCCCAAGGGTCCATTTCAATTCTTTCACAGCCAAAGGAGGCAATAGCATCGACAACTAAAATAGCTGGATGTTTGGTGACATCAATTGCTTCCCTAAATTCTTGTATCTTGTTCCTGCTAGAGCTTGATGTATCTGTATGAACTGCAAGAATTCCTTTGATTTTTTTCGATTTATCATTTTTTAGAATTTTTTCAATTTGATTTGGATCAATGATACTATTGAACCCAACATCTAGGTGAGTTAACTCTAACCGAAGTCTTTTTGCAATGATGCCCCAGCTTTGCCCAAAGTGACCTGTGGAGCAGAGTAAAACCTTGTCACTAGGCCTGAACAAATTTGCTAACGCAGCTTCCCATACGCCATGTCCATTAGATACATAAATCACTGTTTTTCCATTGGTGTTTGCAAACTTAGAAATACCTTCCCTTACCTTTTCAGTAACAACTTCTATTTCCTTGCCATATATGTTTGGAGCTGGTCGGTTCATGGCCTGTAAAACTCTCTGAGGAATATTTGATGGCCCAGGTATAGCTAAATGCTCTCTGCCATAAGCCAGCTTAAATATTTTTTTTGTACTCATTTGCTAAATTTTCATGCTCGCTGGTTTATCTTGTTGAATTTAGGAGAAAGGTTGCCAATTTTTTCTTCAAGGGCTACTTATACCAAAATAGTTGCAATTTGCTAGGCTGGATTTAATTTGTTTAAAAAGCTTAAGACACGGTTTGAAGAATTCGATTTGAATTGGAGAAAATCACTTGAACCATGGGATGGGACTGAAGCACAGGTAATTTCAGCTGAAAGGCATGCTTTTTGGATAGATCATGAGTTTCTAAGGTATTTGTATCACAATATGGCAGAAGTTGCACCTGGAGTTTATCGTGCAAATCAACCGTCCCCAAATAGGATTTTGAAATGGTCTGAGTTAGGGATAAAAACCATTATTAACCTGCGAGGGAGTAGCAACCAGGGGTCTTATTTATTGGAATCTCAGATATGCAGAGATCTGGGAATTAATCTTGTAGACCATCCTCTTTATGCCACTAGATTAGCAGAACCAGAGGAATTACTTTCCTTGGCAAAAATTTTTCAAAATATAGAGTATCCTATCCTTTTACATTGTAAGTCTGGGGCTGACAGAGCCGGCTTGGCTTCAGTTCTTTATCATTTGATGATATTAAACACTCCATTCCCAATCGCTAGGAAGCATTTATCTTTTCGTTATTTGCATATAAAATTAGCAAGATCTGGAATATTGGATTACATGCTTGATACTTTCGAGCAAGATAGTAAAAAAACTGGAATAAATTTTAGATCGTGGTTAGAGACGTGCTATAATCCTAATGAATTGACTCTCAAATTTCGCGGCTAGATCAGTTTAGTCGATTAGATAGAATAGTGATCTGACTTAATGAATCATACAATAAACGATCTGAAGAACTCTGAAACTTCAAGAACTGTAGCTGCCAGCAACCTAATCAATTGGTTTTGGCATAACTATTTTCGCAAGTATGCAGGCATTTTAATAATAGGTGTGGTTTTTATGACATTAGAAGGTGGAATGTTAGGCTTGCTGTCATATTCCATCAAAGCCATGTTTGACGAGGTCTTTGTTCCCAGTAATGAGGCTGCTTTATTATCTGTAGGATTTATCATTTTTGGTATTTTTGTTTTACGCTCATTCTCTGGATTAATTCAAAGATTGATCGTCACTTGGGTAAGTCAGAAGGTTGAAAAAGCATTACAAGAGAGCTTGCTAGCAAAGTTAATAAGTCTTGATATGGATTTTTTTAATAAAGTGTCACCAGGAGTATTGATAGAAAGAATGCGGGTTGACACGAGGTCAGTCACAGCTACTGCTGGGACCATATTCATCACTTTTATTAGAGATGGAATTTCTCTTTTATCATTAGTTGCCGTTGCCTTATATGTTGATTGGATCTGGACAGCCCTTGCGTTCATAGGTGCGCCACTTCTGATTATCCCAGTGTTTTTTCTCCAAAAGTGGATTAGAAAAACTTCCAGCGAAAATAGAACTATAGAGGGAAATCTAAGTTTATCTTTAGATGAAATTTTCCATGGGATTTCTTTTATTAAACTTTATTCTCTTGAAAGTTATCGCGTGGGATTGTTTAAGGGCCTTCTGGAGAAAGTGCGAAAAATCAAACTTAAAATTGAAGCTGGAATAGCGTCTACTCCAGCACTAATTGACTTAATAGCTGGCTTTGGTTTTCTTGGAGTTATGATTTTTGGTGGGGGCCAGATAGTATCTGGTGAGAAAACGATTGGAGATTTTATGGCCTTCTTTACTGCAATGGCATTAATCTTTGAGCCAATGAGGAGATTAAGTAATATAGCGGGAAATTTTCAAGTGATGCTCGCCAGTGCTGAAAAAGTTTTTACTTTTTTCAAGTTAAATAATCTAAATTATCATCAGGAATTAAATAGCGAACACATAGACGCAACAAATTTCTCAGGGGAAATTGTGTTCGAAATGGTATCTTTTAAGATTGCTGACAAAATGATTCTAAATGAAGTTACTTTTTCAATTTCTCCGGGAGAACTCGTAGCTTTTGTTGGTAAATCCGGGGCTGGGAAGACGACAATCCTAAGATTGCTTTCTGGTATGATAAGTCCTACTAGTGGAAGAATTCTAATCGATGGGGTAGATATTTCATCGATACCCATAAGTAGGTTAAGAGCTCATATATCAATTGTAATACAGGAAAACCAGTTGTTTGATGAGACAATTTACGAGAATATACGGATAGGAAAATTGGACGCCACTGATGCCGAAATTCAGCAAGCAGGTTTGTCAGCTTTCGTAAATGAATTTTCGGATGATTTGCCAGAAAAATTGTTTACCAAAGTTGGGCCTCGGGGAAATAAACTATCTGGAGGGCAAAGGCAAAGAATAAACATTGCCAGAGCATTGATTAGGAATTCCCCCATTTTTTTACTAGATGAACCAACTGCATCACTGGATGCAAAATCTGAGGATTTAGTTCAAAAAGCACTTAATAGAGCAATTTCGGGGCGGACTACTTTAATAATTTCTCATAGAATAGCTACTATTGTTAATGCGCAGAAGGTAATTGTAATGGATAAGGGCATGATTGTTGATCAGGGTAATCACCCTGAGTTAATGAAAAAGAAAGGCCTTTATTTCGATTTGTCAAAACTTCAGATGTTGGGAGGGTAACATATTTGGATATTGGGTGTGAGCAGTTTATAGACGTATCAAGGAAGTTAATTCGTGTTAGCGGTGAGGATGCCAGGAAATTCCTACAAGGAATTCTAACTAATGACATTAATAAGGCTACATGTTCAATCATATACTCTGGGATTCTAACTCCCCAGGGTAAGTATCTATTTGATTTTTTTGTTTGGAACTTCAATGAAGAAGCATTTGTGATAGATATTGATGAAAGAAGAGCTGAGGATCTTAAAAGTATTCTGAACCTTTATCGATTAAGGTCAGATGTACTGATTTCTGACAGTAGCCATAAGGTCTTGCTAGGATTAGATATGCAATCTCCTTCAAGTTTTATAGATCCCAGAAACTCTAAATTGGGGTGGAGGAAGTTAGTCGAAGAAGGTTTTGATGTGGAAAAACCTAATAGAAATGAGGGTTTGGTAAAAAAATATGAGGAGCTCAGAATCCAACTTTGTATCCCCAAGTATGGGCATGAGCTAATACCAAACGAATCTTATATTTTGGAGTTGGGATTTGATAAACTTAATGGAGTTAGCTTCACCAAAGGGTGTTTTGTGGGTCAAGAGGTTACCGCTCGAATGAAACATAAGACCAGTTTGAAAAATGGTATAATAAAGTTTAGGAATGCACCAAATTTTTCCTCAAAAAATAAAATTATTTATAATGAAAAAGGACAGAAGGCAGGAGTGATGTCATCTTCGATTAATGGCATGGGACTTGGATTGGTAAAGTTCATGTATGCAAAAGGAAAATTAATTTGTGATGGGAATGTACTAGATGTTTTAGAAGAAAAAAACGGATCAGTTTGATTTTAAAATTATACTTGAAAACTGATTAAATACCTTGTTACTCGCTGCTATAATTGACCCATTTAATATAGGATCCAGATTTTTTTCCAATGATTCTACTAAGCCACCAGCTTCTTTTACTAGTAATATCCCAGCGGCGATATCCCAGCTATTTAAGCCTCTTTCCCAATAACCATCTAACCTTCCGGCTGCCACATAAGCCAAATCAAGTGCAGCGGCGCCATTTCTACGCAAGCCTGAACATTGTGGCATAAGATTATTTATTTCTTGTAGAGTGGAAGATAAGCCCGTCTTATTTGCGAAAGGTATACCAGTGGCAAAGAGCATTTCTAACATATTTTCCCGGCCCGACACTCTTAACCGCTTTTCATTTAGCCAAGCTCCATTTCCTTTTTCTGCAATATAGCATTCATCTTTAACTGGGTCATAAATAACTCCTGCAACTATCTCTTTTTTGTGTTCTAGGGCTATTGAAATCGCCCAGTGAGGAATACCATGTAAGAAATTACTTGTCCCGTCCAAGGGGTCAACAATCCAGCGTCTAGTAGGATCTTTACCTATTGCCTCTTCGCTTTCCTCCCCGATCCATCCATAATATGGGCGAGCTTGCTCCAATTCTTCTCTAATGATTTTTTCTGCTCTTAGATCAGCCTTTGATACAAAATCTCCCGGAGATTTAGTTGAAGCCTGTAGATATTCTACTTCACCAAAGTCCTTAAGAAGGCTCCGCGCTGCTTTCCGGGCAGCATTTATCATCAAATTTAATGTCGGACTATAATTGGGCACCATGGAACTCCAAATAATAGTTGGTTAATTAGCAATTCATGCTCTTTCTACATACTCAGTTGTCTCTGTTGATACCACAATCTCTTCATCTTGTTGTATGAAAGGAGGTACGGATATTCTGATACCATTTTGTAAAGTTGCTGGTTTGAAACTATTTGATGCTGTTTGTCCCTTTACGGCGGGTTCTGTTTCTATGACTTTACAGACTACCTTTTCAGGTAGGGTCACATTAAGAGCTTCATCTTCATAATATTCAATCTGGACGGTCATACCTTCTTCCAAGAATGCTATTCGATCTGAAATTAAATCAGCTGGTAATTCGATTTGTTCAAAGGTTGCTTTATCCATAAAAAATAACGTGTTGTCACTTTCATACAAAAATTGTTGATCTTTTTGCTCCAATCGAGCCCGTTCAACTTTATCTACGGATCTGAATCTCTCATTCAATTTCGATCCATTGCGAAGATTTTTCATCTCGACCTGAGCAAATGCACCACCTTTACCAGGCTTGACGTGTGATACTTTCACAGCCACCCAGAGGCCATCATTATGTTCAAGCACATTACCTGGTCTTATCTCATTCCCATTAATCTTAACCATAAATTTCTCCCTGTGTCGGCATGTTGTAGTTAAATTTTTGTAGTGTAGCAAGACATAGTTACTAGATAAAAATTTGTGTCTTTAAGGATTTAAAATTGGGTTTAGTTGTTCAATGGATGAATATAGCTTAATAAGGTCGTGTTATAAAGAAGAGTATAAGAGAAGCATAATGAGAAAACTCCTAAATACCGGTATTATCAAACGCGGTTTGTCTTTTCCTATTTATTTTCAAGGCCACCCAATCCCTGCAAACCGAGGGGATACATTAGCTTCTGCAATTCTAGCCAATAACAAAGAAAAGATAATTACTTCATATCCTTTTAGCCACAAAGATTTTTTGACTTCAATTTGGGGGAATCCCGGTCATTTTTTGGATCTCGAAGGAACTAAGTTGGCATACTCAAACTATTGGCTAAATCAAGAAGTATACCCAGGATTTATTTTAGATGTAGAAAGAAAAACGTCTGACGATAAGAATGGCCAGCTCAAGTCTGGTTATTTTAGTACTGACCTATTTTGGAAAGGACTATATGAAAAAATACAATTACCAAAGAAAGAACTAATCCAAGCTCTTCCTTGGTTATCGATTGGCAAGTCTATAGATTCTGGAAACAAAGAAAAAGAAATGCTCCTCGCTGATGTCGAGCATGTGTCTGTTGAGCTGCTTGTTATAGGGGCTGGAATTGCAGGCTTGGTTGCTGGTTTGACTGCTTCAAGGGCTGGAATAAGGTTAATGATTTTGGAAAGTGATTTTATATTGGGAGGAAGACTAAATGGCGAGGGTGAAAGCAATAATTCCTGGTTAATGAGTGCTACCCTAGAATTAAAAAACCAAGAAAATGTCCGTATTTGTAGTAGAACACAGTTTTTAGGACGGGAAGTAGACGGAACCTTTTTCGCAATGGAAAAGTTTTATAGGCAAGATAGTGTAGGAAATGTTCAGCCAATTTATAAAATCTTAAAGATTAAAGCAGAACATACTTTTGTGGCTACCGGAGCAAGAGAGAGAATACCATTTCTTTTGGCGAAAAATATACCGGGGATTATGCCAGCTGGTCTTTTTAACACTTTCTTAAATCGATTTGGGTTGGGAGCTAATGATGGGGTCACACTATATACTAATAATGATGCTGGTTGGAATACGGTTAAGCACCTAATTAGATTAGGATTAAAAATAGATGCTGTCATTGATACAAGATTGAATTCCACTAGGGTAGCAGACTGTCCTGTCTTCCGTGGAGCCAAGGTGATTAAAGTTTTAGGCAAGTCTCATTTAAGAGGTTTAATAATAAGGGATCTTCAAGGTCGCAGTACTAAAATTAGAACTAGCCTGCTAGCCGTTTCATTGGGTTATGAAACAGATTTTCGTATGATAAGCCAAAATATTCAAAATGTAGAATGGTGTCCTAGAATTTCTACTTTTAAAGCTCACCTAAATTCTTCTGACCTTACATTGATAGGAGGTGCCAATGCAGTTTTTTGTCCTAAAACATCAATAGAAAAAACCTATAAGGCTGCTTGTCAACTGATCAAGAAAAAAGGTTTAAAGGTTGTTTCTTGTGACTTACCATATCTAGGCGAGGAAAACTATGAGTGTCAGCTTCTCGGCAAGGATTCTGGAAGATTTCGCCAAACTTGGATTGGGAGATTACTGAACAAGAATATTGTTGATTTGGTTGAACCAAACAATCAGATAAAGACACTCCAAGAAAAAAAGACTAACAAACTTGAAGAGATGGAATTAGAGGCTTTGAAGATCTTTTCGAATGACAGGGAAGAGTTAAGTGTTATAGCGAGCCAAACAGGAAATGGCTGCAAGAATATAAGTCTTTCAAATTCAATTTATGAACTGCCAAAGTCACTATTCCCTATTTGCTACGAAGGAAAAATAGTAGAGGAACCCTTTAGAACTTTACCTAATCATTTTGAATATGAAAAACTTGGGGCACACTGGGAAAAAAATGGAGAGTGGTTCGTACCGGCGTATTTCTCAGGGAAAAATTCTTCCTATAAGAAGGAAAATCTTATAAACCTAGAAGTGGAAACTACCTTCAATAAGGTAGGTATCTCCGACCTTTCAGATTTGGTGAAAATCGAGATAGTTGGAAAGTATGCAGTAAATTTCATTCATAAAAGTCTTGATCTTGAACACGGTGACATTCCCATTGGAGAATCCCAGGAAGGTTTTTTGGTCGAGGGAGATAAAGTCATTATTGATCATATGATGCTATTAAGAACTAGGGATGATAAGTATATTTTGACTGCAAGCAATTGTAATGAAAACAGGCTCTACAATTATTTGCTTGATAAGCTCCTTAACAAGTTTCCCACTCTCGGGGTCCAAATCAAATTAGTCACTGAATTTTATCAAGTTTATTATTTGTGGGGGGCTAGTGCGGGGAAGGTGCTAGATGGTGCTTTAAGTTTAGACTCAAGCTTATTGAAATTAAGACCGATGAAACTCAAAACAATCAGTTCCCAAGACTTCAAATGCCTAATCTATCGCTGTGAAGAAAGAATTACCCCAAGTTTCAGGGTTTTTGTTTCGCAAAGTAAGGCCAAACAATTTTTTTCAAAAATAGAAAAAATCATTCAATCCTATAAGGGAGTAGTAATTGGTCGTTGTGCTACGGATATTATGGAATTGGAGAATGGCCTAATATCTGGTAGTAAATTGCAAAACCTCTTTAAAACTGTTGAATTGAAGGAAAGTAACAGAACAATCATTGATGAAGATCATGAAAAATTATTTAATCAGATTTTGAAGTTTGAACGCTTCGACAAAAAGCAAAAGCATTCTAGGATTGCTATCTTATATCCTATAGGACCAACTAAGAATATTGTCGAAGGATCTGAAGTTCATAGCATTGGTGGGTTAGAAAAAGAGAGCATCATGGGTCAAGTGGTGGCTAGTTATTTTTCAAAAATCCAAGGAAAATTCATAGGGTACGTGCGCCTCAAGCGGGCAGGAAATATAAAGAAAAAGCCTGTCATAGTTTTGAATCTTGGAAAAAATTATCAGACTCAATGTGAATTAAGTAGTTATCATCTAATTGATGTTGGGACCTAATATGAAAACGAGGGTTTATCAGGCTGAAAAACTTACAGCAAGCTTAAATAAGCAGAATTATCTATCAGTCAATACTGAGATTTTACAGCCTCAGGAAATTTGGCATTTTTTCTGTAAAAGAAATAATACCAAAAAGTTCACATCATATTTATATAAGACATTCTATCTTGTAGTTCCCAAAGTAGGATCAATAAAAGAAGTTGGGGGAAAACAGATAATCCATTTTCAGGATTCTTCCTACATTCTTGTAATTGGTGCACATGGATTAAACAAAAAGAGCCTAAAGGACCTCTCAAAGTTTGGTAGGATACATGACTTGTCAGCAGATTTAGTGATTTTGAGGATTAAGGGTAGAGGCTCATGCGAACTAATAAATAGGTTAGTTGGAATAGATGCTGCAGAAATGGAAAAAGGTAAAAATAGTATAGTCCCTATTTCTTGCCAAATGGGGTCTATTAGTAAGATAAGTAACACTGTTTTTGAATTGATAATTCCCTCAAGTTACGTAACTTATTTTATGTCTTTGATTGACACCATTTTGCTGAAGTTAAAAAGTGTAGATGAGTCAGGAATTAAGCTAGATGATCTGTATTCAAAGTTAAGAAACCAGTAGTCCTTTAAGGCTGAGTTCTTTTTGTGCTATATCTAAAGATTTCCAAACAAGGTCGGTTAATTCATCAATTTCGGATTTTTGGATAATCAGTGGCGGTGATATGATCATTTTATCTTCAACAGCCCGCATTATTAAGCCATGCCTTATGCATATATTCCGGGTGATGATCCCAGCTTGACCTGGATTTTTGAAGGGGGCCTTAGATAATTTGTTTGGTGTTAACTCGAGGGCACCCATTAGGCCTTTAATTCTTGCTTCTCCTACGAGTTGATGTTCGCCCAGTGCACGCCATCTTTCTCCCATGTGCTTGCCAGTATTGGAATTGACTTTTTCAATTATTTTTTCTTCTTCAAGTATTCGGAGATTTTCAAGTGAGACGGCTGCAGCAACTGGGTGGGCTGAATAGGTGTAACCATGGTTAAATTCACCGCCTTTTTGTTCGAGTGTATCGGCTATTTTAGTCGACACTATGGAACCTCCAATAGGTTGATAACCAGATGATAAGCCCTTAGCTATTGTCATTATGTCTGGTTTAATCCCATACTTTTGACATCCAAACCAAGATCCTAATCTTCCGAAGCCGCAGATCACTTCGTCGGCAATAAGGAGGAGGTCATTTTCTCTGCAAATTCTTTCTATTTCGGGCCAATAAGTATCGGGGGGAATTATCACTCCTCCTGCTCCTTGAATCGGCTCTGCAATAAATGCACCTATTTTCTCCGGGCCATGCTTTTGTATTACCTCTTCTAATTCACGTGCTTTCATCAAACCAAATTCATTGGGAGATACATCTCTGCCTTCACCATACCAATAAGGTTGACTAATATGAATTATGCCGGGTATTGGGAGTCCTCCTTGGAGATGCATTGGTTGCATTCCACCCAAGCTAGCGGCTCCCATTGATGAACCATGATAAGCGTTTTTTCTGGAGACAATAATCGATTTTTCTGGTTTGCCAAGACTAGCCCAATAATGACGCACTAACCTAATATTTGTTTCATTAGCTTCAGATCCTGAACCGCTATAAAACACATTATTGAGACCTTCGGGAGCTAAAGAAGCAAGTTTAGATGCTAGTTCTATAGCTGGTGGATGGCTAGTCTGAAAAAAGGTATTGTAGTAAGAAAGCTCTTCCATCTGCTTTTTTGCTACTGTCGCTAACTCACTGCGTCCATACCCGATGTTTACGCACCAGAGACCTGCCATGCCATCTAGGTATTTGTTACCATCATTGTCAAAAATATAAATACCTTCCCCTCTGGCAATTATTCGGGGCTTTTCTGATCGTAATACCTTTTGATCAGTGAATGGATGCACGTGATGGGCTAAGTCCAGTTCTTGTAGAATTCCTGTAGGCTTTTGATTGCTTATTGGAGGTAGATTTTCCATTGAGTTGCCCATTATTACTAATAAAAATCTTTTATTTTATTATGTTCATAAAATTAATAATGCCAGTATATTAAGTTTGGTACCGAGGGTAGGGATTGAACCTACGACCAATTGGTCCACAACCAACTGCTCTACCACTGAGCTACCTCGGCACACGACCCTTGGATTACCTTAAAAGCAAGTTCCTTTCAAGAGATAAACGAATGAGAAATCTGCATGGCCGGGTATGATATTCAATGCGATTAAAGTGCGAATAGGTTGGTAGGTAATCTATAGCGAGATATATTTTACCATTAAAATTTCTTTGTAGAATTAGTTTTACTCTGTCGACACAAGTTCCTACATAATTACTTGAGGTTAAGATATAAAATTAACAAGGAGCTTTTTCATTCTTTCATAATGATATCTTTTTTGTTATTCATTCATGCGTGAGTTCTGGCCTCTCTGTTAAGAAATATCCTAGTGGCCTTAAATTCTCGAAAGGGAACTGGCTCTGTTTAGGATCCTGGTCCTTAATATACCGGTACCCACCTGGTTAAACAGGCTCTCGAGGGTTTTGACTTAACGTTTGTGCTGGTCTCACACTTAAGGTTTATCCTTTCATATGAAGTTCATTGACTGGGATGTGATAATGACGTCAATCTTAAAAGAAAAAAGAAACTTGAGAAGAGTTAGTCAAAGCTTGAGACAGCAAGCTTTTGAGTCATATGGTGGTGGTGTTGCAGTTCTTATCTCTCAGCATTTCAAAGATTGGTTTAAGGAGAAAAAAGAAATCAAAACTATAGCATTCTATTATCCAATCAAGACGGAGCTTGATCCATTTCCTCTAATTAATTCAATTGAAATGTTTTCTTTAAAGTTTTGCTTGCCAGTTGTCACTGGATTAGAAAGACCTCTTATATTTAAGGAATGGGTTAAAGATTCTGAACTCATCATTTCAAGCTACGGGGCAAAAATTCCTATGCATGGCCCCCTATTAACGCCAGATTTGATCATCACGCCATTGTTAGCATTTGATCAGTTTGGGTCCCGATTAGGTTATGGTGGTGGCTTTTATGATAGAACCATCGAGGTTTTGAGACGTCACAAAAATATTTTAGTATTAGGACTGGCTTTTGAATGTCAACGAACTGAAGTAACAATACCAACTGAGCCAACTGATCAAAAAATTGACTGTGTTCTTACGGAGAAGGGGTTCCATTCCTTTAAAAATTCGTAACCTAAATTGTTGTATTCATAAGTTAAAAGCTATATAGTCTGGTATGCGTATATTGTTCCTTGGAGATATAGTTGGCAGAACGGGCCGGCAAGCAATTTTGGTAAATATTGAAACAGTTCGCAATAAGCTAGATATTGATTTCATCATTGTTAACGCTGAAAATGCAACGTCAGGAGCTGGACTTTCCTCAAATCATGCTACGGAATTACTTAGGGCTGGTGTAGATTGTATCACATTGGGAGATCATGCCTTTGATCAACAAGAAATGATGGAGTATATTGAGAAAGAACCAAGAATAGTAAGACCGTTAAACTATTCTAAGTCAGCGCCAGGTAGTGGTGCAAGACTTATAAATTTGCACAATGGCAAGAAAATCCTGATTGCGCAGGTGTTAGGTCAGGTATTTATGAAAAGACCTTTTTCGGATCCTTTTGAAGCCCTAGATTTTGAGTTAAGAAAATATAACCTTAATGGAAATGTGAATGCTATTTTTGTAGATGCCCATGCTGAAGCTACCTCTGAAAAAAACGCATTAGGCCAACATTTTGATGGTAGAGTTTCTATGGTTGTTGGTACGCATACTCATGTACCAACATCAGATACGAGAATACTCCCCAAGGGAACGGCATATCAAACTGATGCAGGTATGTGCGGAGATTACCAGAGTGTGATTGGGATGGATAAAATTGAACCTATTAGAAGGTTTCGAACTGGAATGACCAAAGAACGATTCAAACCTGCTTGCGGTGAAGCTACTTTATCAGGATTAATAGCTGACATAGGATCGGATGGTTTGGCTGAAAAAACGATGCCTTTTCGCTATAAAGGGTTATTGAATCAGCAAGGCATGGATTGAGAAAATCATATGGTGTTGATGGAATATTATGACATAACAATATCACTTATGTTACTGACCCTCATGTTATTAGGGTTTTTCATAGAGCCCATTCCAACTGAAGTAACAGCACTTACAACAGCTTTTTTAATGATTATCTTTGGTGTTTTACCAAGCCAGGAATTCTTATCAATTCTTTCAAATCCAGCTCCTTGGACTATAATGGCTATGTTTGTTCTTTCTGGCGCACTAGTACGAACTGGATTACTAAATAAAGTGGGAGAATTTATATCTAGTAACACAAAAACTAGGCCTAATATGGTTATAGTTTTATTAGCTATTATTACAATCGCGTCTTCAGCATTTATGAACAATACCCCAGTTGTAGTTGTACTTATTCCTATTGTAATGAAATTGGCTTCAGAAATGAATTCTTCTGCTTCTAAGTATTTAATTCCATTATCTTATCTAGCAATAATGGGTGGGATGTTGACCTTGATAGGAACTTCTACAAATCTTTTAATCGACGGTGTCGCTCAAACATATAATTTGCAACCTTTTGGCATGTTTGAAATCACACCAGTTGCCGGAGTCTTAGCCTTATTTGGTATTGCTTATCTATTTTTGTTTTCCCCATTACTTTTGCCTAACCGAACTTCAATGACTGAAATACTTTGTGAGCGAGATCAAATGAGCTTTTTGACCGAAGTTGTTATACCCAAAGGATCTCAATTGATCGACCAAATCTCGAACGAGACAACTATATTTAATAGAGATGGAATGAGAATTATTGAAATTATAAGAAATGAAGAATCTTTAGGTGCTGCCTCTGGCAATTTATTATTTAAAGCGGGAGATAAGATAGTATTAAGAACTCAAATGGGGGAGTTAATGGGACTGAAGGAAAGCACTGACCTTCGAATGATTGATCCCCTAACGCCAAAGCAGACAATAACAGTGGAAACCTTGATACCCCCTGGTTGCCGTTTGGTGGGTCGAACTCTTGGACAGTTAAGGCTAAGAAGGTCGTATGGGGTTTATGTGCTGGCCATACATAGGAGAAACAAGAACATAGATAAGCAACTTGAAAACGTTGTTGTACGCGTGGGTGATACATTATTAATTGAGGGGGCAAGAGACGAAATTCAAAAGTTAGCTTTGGAGGTAGATCTTGCTTTGCTTGCAGAACCAAATATCAGAGCTTATCGGAGAAAACATGCTCCACTAGTCATTAGTGCCCTAGTTGGAATGGTTCTGCTTACGACATTTGGCCTGGCTCCTTTATTCATTTTAGCTCTTGCGGGAGTAGTTTTTGTTCTTTGTACTAAATGTATAGATATAGAAGAGGCTTATGAATTCATCGATGGAAAGATATTGGTACTTGTCTTCTCGATGCTGGCAATAGGTAAGTCTTTAGAGTTAACTGGGGTCATTAGGAGTTTTACTGAACTTATTCAGCCTTATCTTCAGTTATTACCAATACCTATAATTTTGTGGTTATTGTACCTTTTCACATCGGTCTTGACAGAGATTGTCTCAAATAATGCAGTGGCAGTGGTTATAACTCCTATTGCGATTTCTTTAGCCTCAAGTTTGGGATTGGATCCTAGAGCATTTGTTATGGTGATTATGATTGCTGCTTCAGCAAGTTTTGCTACTCCAATTGGTTATCAAACAAACACTATGGTATACGGACCTGGTGGATACAAGTTCACTGATTTTTTAAGGGTTGGTTTGCCTCTAAATCTGCTTTTTGGTATGCTAACAGCTATACTTATTTTCTTTTTCTATATAGGAGGAGAATGATTTGAATTTTTTTTCTGCAAACATCTTTTACGGGTTCAGGAGATAGGAATAAACCATGGCTGGGCATTCAAAATGGGCCAATATACAGCACCGTAAAAGTAGACAGGATGCTGTTCGTTCAAAATTGTTCTCAAAAATTTCTAAGGAAATCACAGTTGCGGCAAAGCTTGGAGATCCAGACGTTGATAAAAATCCAAGACTGCGGTTGGCTGTAAAGGAAGCTAGAGCAAATTCTGTTCCCAAAGAAGTTATAGAAAGAGCTATAAAAAAATCGCAAGTTTTAGAAAATACAAATTATGAGGAGATACGATATGAAGGTTATGGNCCCGGTGGTATTGCCATTATAGTTGAAGCTTTAACTGATAACCGCAATAGGACTGCTTCGAATGTTCGTTCTATTTTCGTTAAGTATGGGGGTAACCTTGGTGAAACAGGCTCCGTAGCTTTTATGTTTGACCGACTGGGATTCATAGCTTATTCACGGTCTTCTGGTAATGAAGAAAAGATGATGGAATTAGCTATTAACTTTGGGGCGATGGATATGGAAACGGAAGATGAGGCTTATTTGTTTTACTGTGAGAGCGCAGAACTCTCGTCCATAGCAGATCAACTTGAAGATCAGTTGGGAGATAGTTTAATGTCCAAACTAATATGGAAACCACAGAATTTAGTTGAGGTTAATAGTGAGCAAATCCAAACAATTACAAAATTGATGGACGCTCTGGAAAGTGATGAGGATGTGCAAAGTGTACACTCAAATTCGAACTTTGAAAATTGAGGCATCATGCATCTTATACTTCTTACAGATTGATTAGCAAAAGACTAGCTTACCAACAGTTTCGGCTCAGAACTAAATTGGCCTCAACCCGATAACAAAGCACATCTACCTATGTGTAAAATAATTTTTCTGCTTATATAGATTGTCAGTCTTCATTCCAGATGCTGAAGTAGTAAATCATGAACAGAGTGATCTTCCCAGTTGTGTTTTTCTTCTAACAAGTTAATCTGATTTAGCAAAGGTGAAGTAATATGAACAAGATTCTGGATGAATTAGAAAAAAGAAGGCGAGAGGCCAAACAGGGTGGTGGGAAGGCTCGAATAGAAGCACAACACAAGAAAGGCAAACTTACTGCAAGAGAACGTATAGAAGTTTTGGTTGATCCAGGATCTTTTGAAGAATTTGATATGTTTGTTACACACCGATGTAATGATTTTGGGCTTGATAAAAATTCCTACCCAGGTGATGGCGTGATTACTGGGTGGGCAACTATTAACGGACAGATAATTTACCTTTTTAGTCAAGACTTCACGGTATTTGGAGGTTCGTTATCTGAAACTAATGCTCAAAAAATTTGTAAAGTCATGGATATGGCTGTGCAAAATGGCGCTCCAATAATAGGTCTGAATGACAGTGGTGGAGCGAGAATCCAGGAAGGAGTAGCTTCTTTGGGCGGTTATGCTGAAGTATTCAAGCGAAATATCCTGGCTTCTGGAGTAGTTCCACAAATCAGTGTTATAATGGGACCATGTGCTGGAGGTGCAGTTTATTCACCGGCTATGACCGACTTCATCTTTATGGTTAGGGGTAGCTCTTACATGTTTGTAACTGGGCCTGATGTAGTTAAAACGGTGACTAACGAGAGCGTTACTGCCGAGGACTTAGGAGGCGCTGTGACACATACTACAAAATCCTCAGTAGCTGATATGGCTTTTGATAACGATATTTTGACCCTGAGGGAGGTGAGAAGACTTTTGGAGTATCTTCCGGCCAGTAATAGGGTAGGTGCCATCTCAAAAAAGGTTTATGATGATCCAGAAAGGATTGAGGTAAGCTTGGATGATCTAATCCCAACGGATACAGGCGTAGCTTATGACATTAAAGAATTAATAATTAAACTCGCTGATGAAAATGATTTTCTTGAAATTCAACCAGACTTTGCACGAAACATTATCATTGGATTTATTAGGCTTGGAGGAAGTAGCATTGGCGTTGTAGCGAACCAACCAAAAGTATTAGCAGGTTGTCTTGATGTTGATAGCTCCCGAAAGGCTGCTCGTTTTGTAAGGTTCTGCGATGCTTTCAATATTCCGATATTAACTTTGGTTGATGTACCTGGCTTTTTACCTGGTACTCAGCAAGAATATGGTGGAATCATAAAACATGGAGCAAAATTACTTTTTGCATACGGAGAGGCGACAGTTCCCAAAGTAACTGTAATTACCCGCAAGGCCTATGGAGGAGCATATGATGTTATGTCTTCGAAACATTTAAGAGGAGACATAAATTATGCATGGCCAACTGCAGAAATAGCTGTAATGGGAGCCAAGGGGGCTGTTGAAATTATCTACAAGTCTGATTTAAGTAATAAAAAGAAAATTGAAGGTCACACAAAACAATATGAAGAAAGATTTTCTAACCCATTTGTTGCTGCAGAAAAGGGCTATATTGATGAAGTTATCATGCCAAGAAGCACTAGGAAAAGGTTGGTAAGAGCTTTTAAGAGTTTAGAAGGAAAGAAGCAGGAGAATCCATGGAAAAAACACGACAACATTCCTCTTTAAGGTTTTGAATGTTTAAGCACAAAGGATTTCCATCTAGGATGCCAGGAACAGATTTTCAATTCACAGTAAGGCATGAGAAGAAATCCCCTCCTGCAATAAAATCTCGTAAGAGGAAGCCTGATGCTCCAGCCATATATTGGCGGGTGGATTCATTTTTTCTTAGGTGTTTAATCGATCATTTTGGTGACTCCATATTTGTGAGAGGGAATCTCGATTCTGGTCGATTAGGGTGGCTTCTCGGAAGAGAGTTAATAGCAGTTGATGACAAATTTAATCCTGTTGATTATGGGGCAAAATTAAAGATCAATTTTGATGTAGTTAAGTCAAGTTATCCGGAACTTATATAGTATGCACATAATGTGAATCATTAGAATGAAATGAAAAAATGATAGAAAGAATACTTATTGCTAACAGAGGAGAAATAGCCTGCAGAATTATAAAAACTGCGGCTAAGCTTGGCATTGAAAGCTCAGTAGTTTTTTCAAAAGACGATGAAGGATCTCTGGCAGTCAAAATGGCTGACAAAGCGTTTTTACTTGCTGACTCGAAAAATAATAGCCAAGAATACCTTGATATTGAACAAATTATTAGAATAGCCAAGAAAGATAAAATTGAGGCTATTCATCCTGGGTATGGATTTCTATCTGAAAATGCTAATTTTGCCAAAGCAGTTGAAGAAAATGGAATGAAATTCATCGGTCCTCCACATGAATCGATTAAGATCATGGGTGACAAGATTATTTCTAAAGTTCAAGCCAAGAACTGTGGGGTGTCCATTATACCAGGGGTGGATAAGGAAACTCTTACTTTTTCTGAGGCAAAAAAGATGGCTAAGAAGATCGGGTTTCCTATAATGGTAAAGGCTTCCGCTGGTGGTGGTGGCAAAGGTATGAGAGTTGTTCAAAATGAAAAAGATTTGGAGGATAATTTTCGATCAGCAAAGAATGAGGCTAAATCAAGCTTTGGCGATGAGAGAATTTTCATTGAGAAATTTATCCAAAATCCACATCATGTAGAAATTCAAATTATTGGAGATAAATTTGGCAATTTCATTCATTTAGGAGAAAGGGATTGTTCAATTCAGCGCAGAAATCAAAAAATTATAGAAGAATCTCCAAGCCCATTTATTGATATGACTATTAGAGATGCAATGGCTGCTCAGGCGATCAACTTAGCCAAGTCTGTAAATTACTATTCAGCAGGAACAGTAGAATTTATAGTCGATGCACAAAAGAACTTTTATTTTTTGGAGATGAATACACGTCTTCAGGTCGAACATCCAGTTACTGAGTTAATCACTGGTGTTGATATAGTGGAACAGATGATTAGAATTGCCTCTGGAGAACCTTTGAAATTTAATCAGAAAGAAATTTCGTTCATAGGTTCTGCAATTGAAGCCAGGGTATACGCAGAAGATCCATCTAGAGACTTTATGCCCTCGGTGGGTAGGTTAAACAAATATTCTCCTCCTACAGAAACTAAATTTGATGAAAAACAGATCAGGAATGATACAGGGGTAAATGAAGGTAGTAACATCTCATTTAAATATGATCCAATGATATCAAAATTATGTGCTTGGGCTCCTACTAGAAAAAAATCTCTGGAATTAATGGTGGATGCACTTGCCGAATTTCGTATTACCGGAATTAAGAGTAATATAAGCTTTTTGATAGATGTCATCAGTCAGGAAAAATTTCAAAGAGGTGAATTCACTACAAACTTTTTATCAGAGGAATATCCTGAAGGCTTCAAAAACAGAAATATGAAAAACAGGGATTTAGAATACTTGGGCGCAGCATTGTTGTCTTTGCAAAAGTCTTTAGTCCAAGAATCGAGATCTAAAAATGGTTCTTTTCCTGAAACAAGAAAGAATAAACCGGAAGAATATTCCATTCACTGGGGGGATAAGATAATCTCCTTGTCATGGAATTTTTCTGATGGATGTCATCTAGTGAAAAACCGAAAAGAAAAGGAATTTATTATAAAATTCAGCAAGCTATCTTTTAATGAAATTATAAGCATTCAAGTTAATTCAAGGATTTTGAAATTGTGGTTGAGTAAAAAAACTGATGGATACTTAGTAAACTGGAAGGGTTATGAGGGTGAATTAAAAATTTATCCCCCTAAAATTTCACAAATGCTTGAGTTTTTTCCTGACAAAAAATTGCCAGTAAGTCACCAGGCATTAAATGCCCCAATGCCTGGTTTAATAATTTCTCTTGATGTAGTTGCGGGCGATGAAGTCCAACTAGGTCAAAGATTGTGTGCACTGGAGGCAATGAAAATGGAAAATGTTTTGTATGCTGAAAGAGCCGGAAAAATCAAATTGGTGAATCGTAAGAAGGGAGATATCCTTTCTGATGGAGACAAGATATTGGAGTACGAGTGAACAAAGATTCTTTAAGTAAATGGAAATCACTAGCTTCGGATGAACTAAAGGGAAAGCCTTTGGAATCTCTAAATTGGGTGAGCTCCGAAAACATCATGATTAAACCACTTTATACAAAGAAAGATCTGGAGACTGTTTCACATTTAGATGAGTTGCCTGGATTAGCCAACTTTAGCCGAGGACCAAGAGCCACAATGTATGCTGGTAGACCTTGGACTATTCGTCAGTATGCTGGATTTTCAACAGCAGAAGAAAGCAATGCATTTTATAAAAAAAACTTAGGGTCCGGGCAAAAAGGTATTTCAGTGGCTTTTGATTTACCGACCCATCGAGGGTATGATAGCGATCATCCAAGGGTCCTTGGTGATGTTGGAAAAGCTGGGGTGGCCATTGATAGTGTTGAAGATATGGCAATTTTATTTAATGGGATACCGTTAGATCAGATGTCGGTTTCAATGACCATGAATGGTGCCGTGATCCCAATTATGGCGAATTTTATTGTGGCGGCAGAAGAGCAAGGAGTCTCAAAATCCAAACTAACGGGAACAATTCAAAATGATATTCTTAAGGAGTTTATGGTCAGGAATACCTATATTTACCCGCCAGAACCATCAATGCGAATTGTTTCAGATATTATTGAGTATACAAGTAGGGAGATGCCCAGGTTTAATTCTATATCCATATCTGGTTATCACATGCATGAGGCTGGGGCGAATTTGGCCCAGGAGCTGGCATTTACTTTAGCAGATGGGAAGGAATATGTCAGGGCCGCACTTTCTAAAGGGTTGGACATAGATTCTTTTGCTGGGAGACTTTCCTTCTTTTTTGCCATTGGCATGAATTTCTTTATGGAAGTAGCCAAATTACGGGCAGCTAGGTTGCTCTGGGCCAGGATAATGGCTGAATTCAATCCAACAAGGGAAAGTTCTTCTCTCTTAAGAGTGCATTGCCAAACCTCAGGAGTGAGTCTGCAAGAAGAAGATCCTTATAATAATATTGTGCGAACATCTTATGAGGCTTTAGCTGGTGCGTTGGGAGGAACCCAAAGCTTGCATACCAATGCTTTTGATGAGGCAATGGGGTTACCCACTGAATTTTCTTCGAGAATAGCTCGCAACACGCAGTTGATCATGCAAGAAGAATTAGGAATTACTAAAGTAATCGACCCTCTTGCTGGTAGTTACTATGTTGAAACATTAACCGAACAATTGGCTGAGAAAGCTTGGGAAATTATTCAAGAAATTGAAGATTTAGGGGGGATGACAGAAGCAGTGGCTTCAGGATTGCCCAAGTCCAGGATAGAAGAGTCTGCAGCACGTAAACAAGCAGCAATTGATCAGGGGAAAGAAGTGATAGTTGGCGTGAATAAATTTAAGCCAAATCAAAAAGAAGATGTGGAAATACTAGATGTAGACAATGTAACTGTTCGACGTACTCAAATTGATAGGTTGAGGCATATTAAGGCTACTAGGGACAATGACTTATGCATGAAAAAATTGAATGATTTAGAAATTACTTGTAAGACTGGCGAGGGTAACTTACTCGAACAAGCGATCGATGCGGCGAAAGCCCGAGCAACCGTAGGAGAAATATCTTACACTATGGAAAAAGTTTTTGGCAGATATAAGGCAGATACTAAAACCCTTTCTGGGGTTTACCAAGAGGCTTATGAAAAAGACGATTCCTTTTTGAAAATTCAAGAGAAAGCAAATTTATTTGCCGATAAAGAAGGGAGAAGGCCAAGAATTTTAGTTATCAAACTTGGTCAAGATGGTCATGATCGCGGTGCTAAGGTCATAGCAACAGCTTTTGCAGATATGGGATTTGATGTTGATGTTGGCCCTTTGTTTCAAACGCCTGAAGAAGCAGCTCAGGATGCTGTGGATAACGACGTCCATATTATTGGAGTATCTTCTCAGGCAGCAGGTCATAAAACATTGGTACCTGTTTTAATTGAAAAGCTTAAAATTTTGGGTGGAGAGGAGACTATTGTGGTGTGTGGGGGAGTTATTCCTAAGGGTGATTATCAATTCTTGATGGATTTAGGTGTGAAAGCAGTTTTTGGACCTGGAACTAATGTTTTGGATGCTGCAAATAATTTGCTTGATATTCTAATGAATAAGTAATCTTTGAGCGAGAAGATAATTATGCGTCGTTTTTTATCAAGGTTTGTCAATGAAGGTTCATTAAATGGGTAAAACAAAAGAAGAAACTGCCAGGAGGGCGGCATTAGATTTTCACGAGTTTCCAAAACCTGGGAAATTGGAAATTCGCGCTACTAAGCCACTGGCCAACCAAAGTGATTTAGCAAAAGCCTATTCACCTGGAGTTGCTGAAGCATGTCTTGAAATTAAAAATGATGCGAAGGAAGCGGTTCGGTACACTTCAAAAGCAAATCTTGTAGCAGTAGTTTCAAATGGATCTGCAGTTTTGGGCTTAGGTAATATTGGTCCATTAGCATCTAAACCTGTAATGGAAGGAAAAGCAGTTCTTTTCAAAAAGTTTGCTGGAATCGATTGCTTCGACATTGAAATCAAAGAAGAAGACCCATATCGATTAGCTGAAATAGTATCTTCTCTAGAACCTACTTTTGGAGCTATAAATTTGGAAGATATAAAGGCTCCGGATTGCTTCATAGTGGAAGAGGCATGTAGAAAAAATATGAAGATTCCAGTGTTTCATGATGATCAGCACGGTACAGCGATAGTAGTGGGCGCGGCTTTGATAAATTCTTTGCACCTTGTCAAAAAGAAAATCTCAGAGATTAAGGTGGTAACAACAGGAGGGGGAGCAGCAGGAATAGCATGCTTAAAAATGTTGATGAGTCTTGGTTGCAAGAGAGAAAATATTTGGTTATGTGACCGATCTGGTCTTGTTACAGAGAGGCGTAATGAGAAAAATAAGCATAAAGCATTTTTTGCGCAGGATAGTAAATTGGAACTGCTGGAAGACGTCATTTCAGGAGCGGATTTTTTTCTTGGCTTATCAGGACCAGATACGCTGTCAAAAGCAATGTTAATGAAAATGAATTCTTCTCCCATCATTTTTGCTTTAGCAAATCCAATACCTGAAATCATGCCAGAAACTGTTCATGAGTCTGTTGAAAATGCAATTGTTGCAACTGGGAGGTCTGATTACCCCAACCAGGTTAACAATGTATTATGCTTTCCTTTTATATTTAGAGGTGCATTGGATGTAGGAGCAACTGAAATAAATGAAGCTATGAAAATAGCCTGCGTACAATCGATCGCTGAGTTGGCCAGAGAGCATTCTTCCGCCGAAGCAGCTGCAGCTTATCAGGGTGAAGACATGAAGTTTGGGCCAAATTATGTGATCCCTAAACCTTTTGATCCAAGACTTTTGCCGTTAGTAGCTTCGGCAGTAGCCGAGGCTGCTGTGAATTCTGGTGTTGCCACTAGAGAAATCAAATCTATCCCTGATTATACTAGAGACTTAGAGAGCTCTGCTTATAAAACTTCAATGCTGATGCGACCAGTATTTGGAGCGGCTAGATCAGCTACCAGACGAATAGTATTTTCTGAAGGAGAAGACGAAAGAGTTTTGAGGGCCTCTTTTGCTATGTTGGAGGAAACGGGTGACAGACCAATTCTAATTGGTAGACCTGAGGTTGTGATGCACAGGATAGATAAATATGGTTTACCGCTAAGGATGAATCAAGACTTTCAGCTAGTGAATCCAGAAAGTGACCCCCGCTTTAGAGATTACTGGGAAACCTATCATACGATAATGCAAAGAAGAGGAGTTACCCCAGCCTTAGCTCAAGCTATAATGAGAACAAATAGTACTGCAATCGCATCCATAATGGTTTACAGAAAAGAAGCTGATAGTATGATTTGTGGTACTTTTGGCCAATATCTGTGGCACCTTAATTACATTCAACAGGTCATAGAGAATGATGGACTACAAGCTATTGGGGCTCTTTCTTTGATGATCCTCGAGAATGGACCTCTTTTCATTGCAGATACGCAAATAAATGCAATACCATCACCTGAACAAATAGCTCAAACTGTTATCGCTACAGCCCGGCATGCACGGCGATTTGGAATAGAACCAAAAATAGCTTTGTGCTCGCATTCGCAATTCGGTAATTTGGACAATATTTCAGGTAGAAACATGAGGAAGGCTTTGGAAATATTAGATAACAGTAAATGTGATTTCTCTTACGAGGGTGAAATGCATTCTGATGCCGCACTTGATCCAGAACTTAGGTCACGAATTATGCCTAATAGCCGTTTTGAAGGAGCTGCAAACGCCTTAGTTTTTGCCAATACTGATGCAGCGAGCGGTGTTAGAAATATTCTAAAAATGTGTGCAAATGGTTTAGAGGTTGGTCCAATACTAATGGGTATGGGTAATAAGGCTCACATTGTAACGCCTTCGATTACAGCAAGAGGACTTTTAAACATTGCAGCTTTAGCTGGAACCCCTGTTCAAACCTATGGTTAAAGACGATTAGGATATATAATGAATTATGAGGACACGTATTCTAGTTGGAAGTCAGATCCCGAACATTTTTGGATGGGAGCTGCTAAGGCTATTGATTGGTTTAAGTTTCCTTCTCATGCATTAGACGAAAGTAGAAAACCTTTTTACACTTGGTATTCAGACGGCGAGGTTAATACATGCTTTAACGCGGTGGATCGTCATGTAGAAGGGGGGTTAGGCAAAAAAGTAGCAATTATCTATGACAGCCCAGTTACAGGCATTAAAAGAACATTAACTTTTGATGAATTGCTGGAGAAAACAGCTAAATTTGCTGGAGCCTTAAAGAGGTCAGGAATTCAAAAAGGGGACAGGGTAATCATTTATATGCCTATGATTCCCGAAGCCATAATTGCTATGTTGGCATGTGCTCGCTTGGGTGCCATTCATTCAGTGGTTTTTGGGGGATTTGCCTCTAAAGAATTAGCTGTGAGAATAGATGATGCGCAGCCTAGAGCAATTATATCAGGCTCATGCGGAATAGAACCCAGCGGAATAGTCCCATATAAGCCACTTTTGGATAACGCTATTGAACAATCCGTTCATAAACCTGAGTTCTGTGTTGTCTATCAAAGGGAACAGTTAGAAGCTCCATTAGTTTTTGGTCGAGATCATGATTGGGATGAATTCCAAAAAGGTTCTGTTAGTTGCCCTTGCTTGCCCGTTTATGGATCTGATCCATTATATATTTTATATACTTCTGGCACTACTGGTCAACCTAAGGGGGTCGTGAGACCTACTGGTGGTCATCTTGTTAGTTTAATGTGGACAATGGAGAATTTCTATGGTGTTCAGCAGGAAGATGTTTTTTGGGCTGCATCTGACGTTGGCTGGGTGGTTGGCCATTCTTATATAGTTTATGCCCCCTTGTTTGCAGGGAACACTACGGTTCTTTTTGAAGGTAAGCCGATAGGGACCCCAGATCCAGGAACATTTTGGCGAGTTATAGAAGAACATGGAGTGAAAACATTATTTACTGCACCAACAGCTTTCCGAGCTATTAAGAGGAGTGATCCTGATGGCAACTATATAAAGAAATTTGATACTTCCACATTAAAGGCGCTCTTCTTGGCTGGTGAAAGGGCTGATCCTGATACCATCAAGTGGGCAGCTCAAAAATTAAAGGTCCCAGTCATCGATCATTGGTGGCAAACTGAGACAGGTTTTCCCATGGTGGGGTGCCCTTTGGGATTAGATTCTCCATCCATAAAGATAGGTTCTGCTGGTTTGCCAATGCCTGGTTTTCAAATAAAAGTATTAGGAAATGATGGAAAAGAATTAGAACCAGGAAAGCTTGGCTCTATCGCCGTAAAGATGCCCCTGCCTCCTGGAGCGCTTCCAACACTTTGGAATGCTGATGAAAGATTCAAGTCAGCTTACTTGTCGCGATTTCCTGGTTATTATGAAACAGGTGATGCAGGTGTAATTGATTCTGAAGGATATGTATCCATCATGGCGAGGACAGATGATGTAATTAATACCGCAGGGCACCGGCTTTCTACAGGAGCAATAGAAGAAGTATTGACCGAACATCCTGATATTGCGGAGTGCGCGGTAATTGGGGTAAAGGATGAATTGAAAGGTCAAATACCAATAGGTTTTATCTGCTTAAATGCCGGGGTAAATAGAAAATTAGAAGAGATAATGATAGAGGCAGTCTCGAGTGTCAGGGAAAAAATCGGTCCAGTTGCAAGCTTCAAAACTGTTGTCGTGGTAGACAGGTTACCGAAAACAAGATCTGGCAAAATTCTACGTGGCACAATGCTCAAGATAGCTGATGGTGATGATTTTACGATTCCAGCAACCATTGATGATATTACTAGCCTAGACGAAATAAGAGAATCCTTGGAGAAGGTTGGCTACCCTAAATAACTCACGATTAATGCTACTCACCATATGGAATCCAGATATTTTTTACTTGTGTAGCTTTATATAGAGACAATGTTCGGAATTCTCTTGAAGGCTCTAACCAAGGATACTGTTGACCATAATTTACCCATGTTTGTTTTAAATTGGATATAGACAATTCCTCAACATTTTTTGAACCTTCTTTAGTTCCAAAATACCAGAGACTATCTACTCCCATATGAACGGCCAATGTCTGGGTAAGTGTTCTCCGATCTCCGGTGACTATATTAATTGCTCCTGCTGGCATATCAGAGGATTCAAATATTTGATACATGTCTAAAGCACTTAGTGGATGTTTTTCAGACGGTATCGCTATGACACTATTGCCTGTACATAAAGCGCTAAAAACCAAGTGAACAAAAGATAGGAGTGGGTTATCGTCTGGGCACACAATTCCAATAACTCCTACAGGTTCATTCATTGCTAGTGATACTCCTCGGATAGGCACATCGTGAATAGTACCTTCGAATTTATCTGCCCAGGCAGCGTAGTGAAAAATTGTTTCAAGACTACTTTCGACTTCTTGCTTTCCATCTATTCCAGTCATTTTTTTAAGAATGCTAACGTATTCCTTTTTTCGTAATTCCAAATTTTCTGCTGCATAGTAAAGAACTTGCGCTCTACTATGTGGGGTCATATTTCTCCACTTTACTTCTTGGTTTGCTGCTTCTACTGCTTCTCGAAGATCTTTTCTATTACCTTCTGGTACTTGCCCAATGACTTCCTTTCTAAAACCAAATACCTTTCTGTCATAACCACTATCAGATCTAGTTTGTTTTCCTCCAATAAAGATTTTTCTTGTCCTATCTATGGTTTGTGTTTCATGTGTCTTTACTAGGTTAACTTCCTTAATTGAAGATTTTCTATTGGAGTTTAATTTTCGTGATAATTTGGGATCTTTCAAGTATTCTAAAAGACCTTCTATTCCTCCTTCTCTTCCATAACCACTTTCTCTATATCCCCCAAACCCGGCAGAAGCATCAAATAAATTAGTTGAGTTAATCCACACAACGCCTACCTTGATCTTTGGGGCCAAATCTAGACATAAGTTAATATTTTCAGTCCAAATACTTGCCGATAATCCATAACGCGAATTATTAGCAATTGCGGTTGCTTCTTTAGGTGTTCTAAAGGGTATAACAGTGAGAACTGGTCCAAATATCTCTGTTTGGCAAATGTCCATAGATTGATGCGTTTGCTCTAATAGGGTGGGTGGGTAGAAAAAACCTTGCGTGGGCATTTCTATTTTAGGTTGATATATTTTTGCACCTTCTTTCTCACCGCTAGCAACCAAACTCTTGATTTTTTCCAGTTGACTAAATGAATTAATTGCACCTATGTCTGTAGACTTATCTAATGGATCCCCTAAGTGTAATCTCCCCATTCTTCTCTTCAATTTAGTTACGAATTTTTGCTGAATTCCCTCTTGCACAAGTAATCTTGATCCTGCACAACAGACCTCGCCCTGGTTAAACCATATTGAATCAATTACGCCTTCAACGGCACTGTCTAGATCAGCATCTTCAAACACGATGAAAGCTGATTTACCACCAAGTTCCAGACTTAATTTTTTTTCTAGCCCAGCTGTTTGCTTCCTTAGCAACCTTCCTACTTCAGTAGATCCGGTAAAAGCTATCTTTGCAATATCATTATGTTTTACTATGAATGAGCCTGTTTCTCCATCCCCAGTAATAATATTAATGACACCGGGAGGTATATTTGCTTCCATGCAGAGTTCAGCAAAAAAAAGAGCAGTCAATGGGGTCGTTTCCGCTGGTTTTAGTACTAGAGTATTACCAGCTGCCAACGCGGGCGCTATTTTCCAGGCCAGCATTAATAATGGAAAATTCCATGGAATGATTTGGCCAACTACACCAAGGGGTTCTTTTCGGGGGAATTTGTCCTCTAGAATTTTGGTCCATCCGGCATGATGATAAAAGTGTCTCGCAACCAATGGAATATCAATATCCCGGCTTTCACGTATAGGTTTGCCATTATCTAAAGTTTCCATAACAGCAAGAATTCGGCTATTTTTCTGGATCAAACGCGCCAAAGCATAAATACATTTTGCTCTTTGAAAGGAAGTGAAATTTTTCCAAGCCTTGAAGGCAGCTTTAGCTGACTTTACTGCCAGTTTGACATCATTCTCGGTTCCTTTTGATACTTTTGCTAACACTTCACCTGTTGAAGGGTTGATAGTATCAAAGGTATTCTTGGGCTTGGTCATTTCTCCATTTATAAAATGTCCAAATTTCTTTTTTGATTTAGATAACCAAGAGTAGACACTATCTGGGGACTCAGGCGATGGCCCATAGGTCATTTTCCTGTTTTGCTGCTTCATGCTATTCCTTTCAAACAATCGGATGTCTATTTCCAGACGAATATGCTCCAGAAACGAAATGTTCTAGTTGCCTCTCAATGTCCGCAAGTAGTGATGACGCCCCAATCCTAAACAAATTTCTATCAAGCCATTCTTCCTCTAGTTCTTCCTTCATCAATATTAAATAATTTATGGCCTGTTTGGCCTTAGAAATCCCACCAGCTGCTTTAAATCCAACTTTAATTCCAGTGAGGTCATGAAAATCTCGGATAGCTCTGAGCATGACTAAAGAGACCGGAAGGGTAGCATTTGTTGGCTCTTTTCCTGTTGAAGTCTTTATGAAATCTGCTCCAGCTAGCATAGAAACCCAGCTGGCTCTCACGACATTTCTAAGTGTTCCCAAATCGCCAGCTCCTATGATCACTTTTAAGTGCAGAGATCCACACGCTTTTTTATAGGTTACCACATCATTGTAGAGCGACATCCAGTTAGCGGTTAGCACTTTGTTTCTATTG
Source organism: Paracoccaceae bacterium (assembly GCA_002699695.2). Classification (GTDB taxonomy): domain Bacteria; phylum Pseudomonadota; class Alphaproteobacteria; order Rhodobacterales; family Rhodobacteraceae; genus CACIIZ01. Next base: position 36,087 of record PACC02000040.1, read on the forward strand.
ATCACCACATCAATCTCACTGGCACCATTTTTAATTGCAGCATTTATTTCACTAATTTTTGTACGCTCTGGAACAAGGCCCGTAGGAAAGCCAGTGGCAACAGATGCTAACTCTATATTACTTTCTCTAAGGGCTGATTTTGCAGTACGAACTAGCTCAGGGTAGACACAAACAGCTGCAACAGATATTGGGTTTTGTATATTTAGTAAGTTTAGTATGTCGCGCCTAACTGGGTTTTTAGCCTTATGACATATTCTCTCTACTCTACCTGGAGTGTCATCTCCCGCTAAAGTTGTCAAATCCATAAATTCAATCGCTTTTATTAGCCAATCTGCTTGATGTCTTTGTTTCACTGATCGACGTTTCATTAGAGTATCACATCGTCTTTCAACAGCACTAAGATTGACCTTTTGGCTTAATATTAAATTAATGTCTAAATCTATTGGTCCTCTTGGTATCAAAATAATCTACTCGAATATGATGGTGTATTTATCACAATTTGGTAACATGAGTGTTATGATACCCATTCCAAAAGGAGTGGTAAAGATTATTTAGATATGGCTTGAGGTGAATTATGGAACAGGAATCTTCAAAGGCTGATTTGAACCAGCTTAAAGAGGTGGCACACATGAATATGTTGAAAGCTTATGCCCCTTATTCAAAGTTCTTAGTTGGGGCTGCGATACTAGGCGATGACAAAAGAATTTATGGCGGATGTAATGTGGAGAATGCTGCTTATCCAGAGGGTATGTGTGCTGAAGCCAGTGCCATTAGTGCTATGATAGCCGGTGGCGTTACGATCATTGAAAAAATATGCGTGATATCTCAATCTGAAAAAATTGTGAGCCCTTGTGGAGGTTGTAGACAAAAAATCCGAGAATTTTCAACAGAGGATACAAAAGTTTTTCTCTTTAATCTCAGAGGTTCATTTAAAGTTTTTTCAGTTGAGGAACTATTGCCATTCAGTTTTTCTGAATTTGATGACCTAGCCAAACATTAATGAAAGAGCAGTTTGAGCATGATTTTGATTCAAGATTTAATAACAAGAAAGCGTACTGGTAAAGAATTGACTGATGATGAATTAAATTGGTTTGTCCGTCAGCTCACGAATGGAGTTTTATCCGAGGGACAAGTAGCTGCTCTTGCAATGGCTATATGTATCAAAGGAATGACTTTAAGAGAAAGGGTTGCACTGACGCTTTCGATGAAAGACAGTGGAAAGACCCTGACTTGGGATTTGCCAGGACCTGTAGTGGATAAGCACTCTACTGGTGGCGTGGGAGACGCGGTTTCTTTGTTGTTAGCACCAATCTTAGCTGCTTGTGGTGCATATGTTCCAATGATTTCGGGAAGAGGTTTAGGCCATACTGGTGGAACACTTGACAAATTTGAATCCATCCCAGGGTATAATACATCTCCGGATGAATACTTGTTCGCAAAGGTTGTGGCTGAGATTGGGTGTGCTATTATCGGTCAGACGAGTGAATTAGCTCCTGCAGATAGGCGCTTTTATTCCATTCGCGACGTAACTGGAACTGTTGAGTCGATTGACTTGATTACAGCATCTATCCTTTCCAAAAAGTTAGCTGCCGGTTTGGAAGCTCTCGTTTTAGATGTCAAATGTGGAAATGGAGCGTTTATGGCTGAATTTTCAGAAGCGTCGAATCTTGCTCGTTCCTTGGTCACAGTTTCAAATAAGAGTGGCTGTAAGGCGAGCGCAATAGTAACAGACATGAATCAGCCCCTTTCGAATAGTGTTGGCAACTCTCTCGAAATCCAAGCAGTGATAAATATTTTGAGAGGAGAGGATATTGACGGTAGAATGCTAAATGTGACCTATGCCCTTGGCGAAAACATACTGTGCAATTGCGGTCTTTCGAGTAATAAGATTGAAGCTCGGTCACTTATGGAAACAGTTTTATCAAGTGGTGAAGCAGCAGAAAAATTCTCAAAAATGGTCAGTGGGTTAGGGGGACCGAAAGATTTGATAGAGAAATCGGAAAAACACCTTAGGCAGTCGATCATGATTGGAGACATATGTGCTGAAGAAACTGGTTACATTAATCACATGAATACAAAAAAATTAGGAAACACTCTTATAGCATTAGGAGGAGGTCGACGACGTCTTGAAGATAAAATTGATCATTCCGTTGGAATGAAGTTTTCGGTTGAACTAGGTAGTAGCGTTGAAAAGGGAATGCCTATAGCGAAAGTCTATGCTCCATCGGAAGCATTATTTAACGTTGCTCATGAACAAATTACTCAATCTATTAGAATAGGACCTAAAAGCGAACTGTATGAGCCAGACCCTATTATTGAGTATTTTGAATGAAGGGTAGAGGTATTTGGATAGTAATGGATGCTGTGGGAATAGGTGGGGCACCGGATGCGAGCGACTTTGGAGATTATGGTGCAGATACTCTAGGCAATATAGTTAATGCCTGTGCTGCAGGGCTTGCGAACCGGGATAGGCAAGGTAAATTGCAGTTGCCTAACTTAAAAAAACTAGGAATATTTGCTGCGCATGCAGAGGCAAATTCCAACAGGTATTCCGGCTGCAGAGGAAAAAACTCGAATGCCTCCTATGCATCTGCTACTGAAATTAGTCGAGGGAAGGATACACCATCAGGTCATTGGGAATTGGCAGGAGTTCCAGTTAGTTGGGATTGGAAATATTTCAAAGACAAAGAAAAATCCTTTCCAGAAGATGCCATACGCCAAATCATGACAGCGTGCAATTTAAATGGGATATTGGCTAATTGCCATGCATCAGGGATTGAAATAATTAAAGAACTTGGAGAAAAACATCTTAGAACTCTTGAACCAATATTTTATACGTCTGTTGATAGTGTCGTTCAAATAGCCTGCCATGAAGAACATTTTGGTTTAAAAAAACTTTATGATCTTTGTGAAGAGTCTGCAAAAATATTTCATCCCATGATGGTGAGTAGAATTATTGCACGTCCATTTATTGGAAATGACAAGGACTCTTTCTATAGAACAAATAATCGTAAAGATTATACAATCCCGCCACCTAATCCAACAGTTTGTGAACTTTTGACACGAAATGGCCAGGCTTGCCATGCTATAGGAAAAATTTCAGACATTTTTGCAAAAAAGGGTATTTCAACAAGTGTGAGCGGTATGACCGATGATATGCTATTTGATGAAATGCTAAAGGCAATTAACCTTTCTCAAGATGGTGACTTAATTTTTGCTAATTTTGTGGAATTTGACTCCCTATATGGACATAGAAGAGATGTTTCAGGTTTTGCCCTTGCTTTGGAACGGTTTGACAAGAAGGTTGGAAGGTTGCTAAAGTTTATTAATGCTGATGATTTCTTAATAATAACTGCAGATCATGGCAATGACCCAACTTTCAAAGGCACTGATCACACAAGAGAAAGAGTGCCAGTTTTGATGGCAGGAAATTATGCACAGTGTGGTAATCATGGGAAGATTTTCTTTTCTGATGTTGGGGCAACCATGGCATCTTATCTTGGTTTAAGGGGAGATTTATGTGGAGACAATATTTTCAAACATAGAAAAATGGGAAAATAAAATTAGGAGAAAAAGGAATGGAAAATCTGACAATTGTGGAGCATCCGTTAGTTCAACACAAGCTTACCAAGATGAGAAAAAAAGACACTCCCACCAATCATTTTAGGCAGCTACTTAGAGAAATCAGTCTTCTTTTAGCCTATGAAATAACCCGAAATCTTAAAATGTCTGAGGTAAATGTTGAGACACCCCTGGAAGAATTTAAAGCTCCAACACTAGACGGAAAAAAGCTAGCTTTAATCTCTATTCTAAGAGCAGGAAACGGCCTTCTAGATGGGGTGTTAGATCTTATTCCGTCTGCACGTGTAGGTTTTGTTGGGTTATATAGAGATGAAAAGACACTAGAGCCAGTACAGTATTATTTTAAGGTGCCAGGAGAGCTTAGTGAGAGGGTAGTAATTACCTTAGACCCTATGTTAGCGACGGGTAATTCAGCAAGTGCAGCCATTGATTTGCTCAAGGGCGCGGGTGCAAAAACAATTCGGTTTCTTTGTTTGTTAGCTGCTCCTGAAGGCGTAAAAACATTATCTGCAGCACATCCTGATGTTCCAATAGTCACAGCAGCTCTTGACCGTCAACTTAATGAAATTGGTTACATTATGCCTGGTTTAGGAGATGCAGGAGACCGAATGTTTGGAACTAAATGAGCTTGGCACTCAATAAAGAGTGTAGCAAAGAATTATACAAAAGAGATTACTTATGCTTAATACAATTCTTTCACCTGATCACCATGGGGAAGATTTTTCTTCAGAAGTGATGAATGAAATTATAGATCTTGATAGGTATCCTATACATGAACTTGACGGTAGATTGGGCAAAGCTCTGTTAGAAAATTGCCGACAAAGTCTCGATAGCCTTGCTGCTAGTTCACTTCATGGGTTCTTGCGTCCAGATGCAATCAAGCGGGCACAATTAGCGATGACTGAATTATTACCTAAATCTTATAGATTTCCTAACGTACCCAGAAAAACATTTCCATTTCCGGATCCTAACGTTGCGAAAAGTTCTTTTGCTCGTGAGGTTAGGGGTAAGAAACATAATAATTCCAACAACCAGATTTTGAACTATCAGATTCCAAATAACTCTGAGCTTAGGGCCATTTTTCTCTGGCCTCCCTTTGTGGAATTTATTCGGCGGGTTCGGCGGGTAGAAACCCTATTCCCTAGCCAGTGTCCGCATTTGGCTTTAACATCAAAGATTGCTTTTGAGGGTGATACTGATGGATGGCATTATGATCCAAATGATGGGGTGGTAACTTTATTGCTGCAACAACCTGAAGCGGGTGGTGAGTTTGAATATGCGCCAAATATTCGCTCTGATTCTGATGAAAATTATTCTGGACTAAAGGCGTTATTTGATAACCCCGAGAAAGAAGCTAGGCGGGTTGACCAGTATGCGGGAACACTAGTGTTTTTTAACGGCCGCAATTCAATGCACCGCGTACGTCCGGTGGGTCCGACAGTTAAACCTAGAATAGTTATAATATTTTCCTATGATCTGCGCTCATCACAATTATTTGGTGAAAGTTACATCCGAATGATCCATAACTTAAAACAGGGCACCTTAATTTGAGACAAAGATAGAAATCTAGTTGGCATGTTTTGTAAGGTTCACATTGGTTAAGTGATAGGAAAGGCCTAGTACTTTTGAGAATTCCTTGCTCTTCCTAGTTTGGCCTCTTGGTTTTGCTTTAGCAAACCCATAGTATTTTAATAGAATTTTACAGAACAGTCTGGTATAGTAATTGCTAGATGGGTAGAGTTTAATGTGGCTAAGGTTCTCATGCTCCATACCTTCAATAATATCAATAGCGATGAAGCCCCTCGGGATCGTGTTGATCCTATTATTGTCTTGTATCAAAAGGGGCACTTACAAGATGCCCTTTCCCAAGCCCAAGGGCTCATTCAGGAATATCCTAATACTCCCGTAATCCATAATCTATTAGGTGTCTGCTTTTCTGTAATAGGTCAAACCAAGTCATCATTTTATCATTTTAAAAAAGCATTAAAATTAGATCCCTCTAACCCTGCAACCTATAATAACCTTGGAGCTATGCTCCTTGATCTTAACCAATATGAAGAAGCCCAGAAAATGCTTGAACATGCTCTGCGGATTAAACCTGATTTTGCCGAAGCCCATAATAATGTGGGTAACCTCATGAAAGAACAAAAAAATTATGAAAAGGCTATCCATGCTTATGAGAAGGCCATCGACATCTATCCCGATTATTATGAAGCCTACAATAATCTTGGTATTGTCCAGAATGGACTTCAAAAATATAAAGCAGCCGAGGAAAATTTCAGTAAGGCCATCGACATTCAGCCTAAATTTGCCGAAGCTCATAGCAATCTTGGAACCGCTTTAAGGAATCAAAAAAAATATAACAAAGCTATCCAATGTTTTGAAAAAACACTCCAGCTCGATCCCTATTTTGCAGAAGCCTATAATAATAAAGGTAATTGCTTAAAGGAAAAAGGTTTATTTAATGAGTCTATTATAGCCTTTGACCAGGCAATTTCATTGAAACAAAATTACGCTGATGCTTTCTACAATAAGGGTGTCACCTTGAAAGAGAAGGGTGATCTAAATAATGCCATAGAAAACTTCAAGCGAGCTAATAATATTAATCCTGCATTTACTGAATCTCTTTACAATATGGGTAATGCTCAAAGGGATAAAGGAGAGTTGAAAGCTGCCGTAGAAAGCTACAAAAGAGTTATTGCAATTGATCCTAATTATGCCGGAGCCTATCATAATATGGGTATGGCGCTAAAGGAAATGGGAGAGTTAGAAGCCGCAATAGACAGCTATAATCGGGTCATAAAACTCGAACCAAACTATGCAGAGGCCTACAATAATTTGGGTATAGCCTTAACTGATAAGGAAGACCAAGATGCAGCCATAAAGAAATTCAAACAGGCTATCAAGATTAACCCTGACTCTTCAGCAGCCTATAGCAATATGGGAAATATTTTTACAGATAAAGGCAATCTATCTTTAGCCATAGAAAACTACACAGAAGCTATCAAGATCAACCCTGAATCTGATTTTGTGTGGAATAATCTTCTCTTCCCAATGCAGTGTCTTAAAGTGAAAAATCCTTTGCTTTTTAACCGTTGGTTGAAGCGACTAGATAAGCTAACTCCAGAGAACGCACGGAAAAAAATAAAAACTTTAACTTTTAAATTGAACCGTGGATCTCCCAAAGTAATAGAGGTCTTTAAGGAAACCCTTGATCAAATTTCTAAAGATAAAGACCTCAATATTAGAAACCCCAACCAAGTACTTAAGGAGGGTACTCAAGAAAAGTCATTACCCCAACATACCTTTGCTCTTATTCCCGCAGGAAGACCTGGTACAAGTCTCCTACATAGCTTGATCGATAATCATTCTGAGGTTTCAACACTACCAAGTACGTACTTCAGTGAATATTTTGATTCTTCAATTTGGAAAAAAATTACATGCGGAGGATGGAACGAAATGGTAGATCGCTTTATTCTCTCTTACCCCATTTTATTTGACGCTAGTGCATCGGATCCTGTTTTGTCAATTAGTGGTAAATGGCTACGAAACTTTGGTAAGAAAGAAGGTCTTTGCAATGTGGGTGACCGGAAAGATGAAACGCTGACCGTAGACAGAAAGCTATTTCGTACGGAACTCAACAAACTTATGAATTTTCATGAGCATCATGACGCTTTTTCCTTCTTCAAACTGGTACATGTGGCCTACGAAACGGTTGTAAATAAAATGCAGAAGGATACCCTTTTTTATAATATCCATAATCCAGATATCTATGCCCAGCTTAACTTTATGAGGCTTTCCCCAGATACTAAATGGATCATGATGGTCAGAGAGCCCATTCAAAGCTTTGAGTCTTGGTTGATGGAGTTATACCAGAAAGGAGATTATTGTCAGTTAGCTAAACGAATTTTTACTATGCTTTTTCAAATAGACAACATTGTTTTTTACAAACATAATTCTATTGGCTTACGCATTGAAGATTTAAAAAATCATCCCCATAAAGTGTTGCCAGCTCTGTGCGAATGGATGGGGATTAAGGAAGAGCGTAGTCTTTATCAGATGACAGTGCAGGGCAAAAAATACTGGGGAATTCCCTCTAGCCCAGACTTTGAGAAAAATGGAATGAATCCCTTTGATGGAGCCCCAATCAGTCGTAAAATCGGAGCCATCTTCAGTAAAAAGGACCAGTATATATTAAATACTTTATTTTATCCTTTCAGGGTAAGGTTTGGATATATAAAAGAGAATCACAAGAAGTTCCTAAAAGACCTCAAAGCGATATACCCTATGCTAGAGCAGATGTTTGATTTTGAGATAAAAATGGTTAAAAAAAGAGGTATAGATCCTCAGAAATTCATAAAATCAGGTTCTTTTCAATACTTGCGTTCAGGATTAATTGAGAGGTGGAATACTCTGGATCAATTTCAAACCTATCCAAATATGATTAAACCTTTAACAATTCCAGGAATAAAAATATAAGTAATCGACAACATTTATATGACTGTGGGGGAAAATGTCACAAGTTTCTTCTTATATATGTGATAAGGCGTTTGCTAAAAAGTTCATTAGAGTTTCCTAACATATCCTCCAAAATTTTTCA
>PACC02000020.1 GCA_002699695.2 Paracoccaceae bacterium
CCATTATAGAAATCGTCAAGCGCTTCGTGAGGTTAGCAAGGCGATGGGACTTTCGAAGAATCTTATTAATTCAATTGTTAATCAATATTCTCTGGAAAGTATTAAAGGTAAATATCAACAAAAACCGCTGATAAAAAAATTCTCTCCTCAAATAAATCAAATTTTAAATTTGGCTGCCGAAATCTATGGCTTTCCTCGCCATTTAGGACAGCACACAGGCGGTTTTGTAATAACAGACCAAAGATTGGACGAACTTGCACCTATTCAAGCTGCAAGTATGAAAAATAGAACAATGATTTGTTGGGATAAGGAAGATATCGCCGTACTTGGAATACTAAAAATTGATATTCTAGGCCTTGGTATACTGACCTGTATTCGGAAAGCTTTTAACTTGATTAAAGATACTTATGGTATTCAATATTCTCTATCTAATCTCCCAAAAGAAAATTCTAGGGTTTATGAAATGTTATGCAGGGCAGATAGCATTGGTATATTTCAAGTCGAAAGTCGTGCTCAAATGAATTTTCTTCCAAGAATGCTTCCAAGATGCTTCTATGATTTAGTTATCCAAATTGCAATTGTTAGACCAGGACCAATACAAGGAAACATGATACATCCTTATTTAAGAAGAAGACAAGGAACTGAAAAACCCAATTTACCACCTAATGAACTAAGAGCAATCTTGGAAAAAACACTAGGTATTCCGTTATTCCAGGAACAGGCTATGAAAATTGCTATAGTGGCTGCAGGCTTTTCTGCCGAAGAAGCCGATCAATTGAGAAGAGCTTTTAATAAATTTAGGAAAGAAGGAGAAATCCAAAAATTTAAAGTAAGGTTCATTTCAGGAATGTTAAATAATGGGTACACTAATGAATTTGCTGAACGTTGTTTCTCTCAAATAGAAGGATTTGGAGAATATGGATTTCCAGACAGTCATGCTGCAAGCTTTGCTTTATTAGTCTATGCTTCGGCATGGATAAAATTCTATTACCCAGAATTTTTCACATGTGCATTGCTTAACTCTCAACCAATGGGTTTTTACAAGCCTTATCAAATTATCCAAGATGCAAAAAAGCATAATGTGGAGATCTATCCAATTTCGGTAAACCATAGTGACTGGAATCATAAAATAGAAAAAAACTCCTCCCAAAAATTGGGGCTACGCCTAGGCTTTCGTCTCATCAAGGGATTATTAAGAAAAGATGCAATAATAATCGAAAAAAAAAGGGAAAAAAATTACCCAACAATTAAAAAATTTTGGAGTGAAATGAATGTGCGCTACAAAACTATGGTGCTTTTAGCCGAATCTGACTGCTTTGCATGCATGAATATAAACCGATATCAAGCTTTATGGGAAATATATGCGCTTAACTCTGATAAAAAAATGCCCTTAATTGATAAACACAGAGAATCCAGCAAAGCAACTAAACTCCCAGATATACTATTAGGTAAGCAAGTCAACAAAGATTTACAAACATTTGGACTAACCTTGAGAGATCATCCACTAAAACTACTGAGACATATACTTAATGAAATATGACTATAAAGTATACAAAACCAAGAAACTAGCCACAAAAAATATTCACTATCTTTCGCTCAGCGCCAATAACCAAATTCAATCTAGAAGGATCTCCGTTCTCTAAATTAACTTCTTGCCCTTCAGAAAAAACACGTGTACTGGCAGGATACTCCATGGCAGCCAGGGCTGTTTCTGGTTGCCCAACAAGAAAGCTAAGAGTATCTGCTAAGCACTCACCTTTTTCAGTACTTTTACTTGGCTCAACTTCAACTTTTAATTGCACTGGTGCCCCATACCCAGTGTATTCTCCCTGATATCCCGTATTGCAAGCAACCAAAAAATAACACACTAATATGAAACAATTAAATCTAGTAATATACATCCTTTTACCTTCTTAAATTTTTCTTGAAAAAGATAACCAAACATCATCATCTGTTCAACCTATTTTCCACTAAATTATCTACTACGCCAGGATCAGCTAAAGTAGAGGTATCGCCGAGGTCACTAAAATTATTTTCTGCAATTTTGCGTAAAATTCTTCTCATTATCTTACCAGAACGTGTCTTAGGAAGGCCTGGAGCCCATTGGATAAAATCTGGTTTAGCAATCGGTCCAATTTCTTTTCTAACCCAACCCTCTAGTTCCTCACTCAAACCACTTGATGGCACATGTCCAACCATCAACGTCACAAAAGCATAAACTCCTTGACCCTTAATTTCATGTGGGTATCCAACCACGGCACTTTCAGCCACTGATGGATGTGCTACTAAAGCACTTTCAATCTCTGCTGTTCCCATACGATGGCCAGAAATATTCAAAACATCGTCAACTCTTCCAGTGATCCAATAATAACCATCCTTATCTCTCCTACACCCGTCACCCGAAAAGTAATAACCCTGGAATTCGCTGAAATAAGTTTTTATGAAGCGTTCATGATCTCCAAAAATAGTTCTCATTTGACCAGGCCAACTGTCTTCAATTGCTAACAAACCTTCTACTTCATTACCATTCAATTTTTCACCTGAATTTGGGTCTAAAACTACAGGCTTAATACCAAAAAATGGTCTTGTTGCAGATCCTGGTTTTGTCGCTGTTGCTCCAGGTAATGGTGTTATCAATATTCCGCCTGTTTCAGTCTGCCACCATGTGTCAACTATAGGACAGAGACCTTTGCCAACAACTCTATTATACCATTCCCAAGCTTCAGGGTTTATAGGTTCTCCAACTGTACCTAATATCCTCAAGTTAGATAAATTACACTGATTGACATAACTCTCCCCTTGCGCCATCAGTGCCCTAATAGCTGTTGGCGCAGTGTAAAATTGGTTAACTTTATGCTTTTCGCACACTTGCCAAAAACGTGAACTATTTGGATAAGTGGGGATACCCTCAAACATTAAAGTTGTAGCGCCATTGGCAAGGGGACCATAAACAATATAGCTATGCCCTGTTATCCATCCAACGTCAGCCGTACACCAATATATTTCGTCATCCTTATAATCAAAAACATATTGGTGAGTTAAAGAAGCATATACAATATAACCGCCACTTGAATGCTGGACTCCTTTTGGCTTACCTGTTGACCCTGACGTATACAAGATAAATAAGGGTTCTTCTGCCCCCATTTCTTCTGGCAAGCATGTTTCGGCGGCTTTGTGAGTTAAGTCCTCATAAAAATTGTCTCTACCTTCTTTCATGAAAACCTTTGAACCTGTACGCTTTACCACCAAAGTTTGCCTGTCTCCAGCTATATCCAGAGCTTGATTTACGTTTTCTTTTAAAGGAACAAGTTTGCCACCTCTTGGTGCCTCGTCAGCTGTCACTACTAATTTTGCACCACAATCAGTTATCCTATTAGCGAGAGCTTCAGGAGAAAAGCCACCAAAAACTACTGAATGAATAGCTCCAATCCTAGCACAAGCTAACATAGCATAGGCAGCTTCTGGGATCATAGGCATGTAAAGAATAACCCTATCCCCTTTGCTTATCCCCAACTCTTTATAAACATTGGCTAACCTACACACATTTGAATAGAGCTCTCTATAAGTGATTTTTTTAGAAATCCCTGGCTCATCTGCCTCCCAAATAATGGCAACCTTATCACCACGCTTTTCCAAATGCCTGTCAACGCAATTGGCACATACATTGAGTGCCCCGTCTTCATACCATTTTATTGAGACGTTATCAGGAGAGAAGGACGTATTTTTTACTTTGTTATAGGGTTTAATCCAGTCAATTGACTTCCCCATTTTCCCCCAAAATTCCTCTGGTTCTGATAAAGATTTTTGATACATATCTCTGTATTCTTGATCAGTTAAACCACCTTTTTCAATAATGCTTTTCCTGGGCTGATAAATTTTTTCTTCCATGTTCACAACTTTCTTATATCCATTTCAATGATTTTTAATCCGAAATCACACATTTTAGAAGTATTTCTCGCCAAGTATAAATGGATAACCCCAAAAGAATCAAATCACCGCAGCTATAGCCATAGAAAAATCATCCAGCTGAGTATTGTTTAAGCCTGCCAAGTTAATCCTAGAATCACCCACCATATAAATTCCATGCTCTTTTCTAAGCCGTAACACCTCATCCGGGCTCAAACCTAAAAGGGAAAACATTCCACGGTGTTTAGCAACAAAATCAAATCTGCTAGAGTTTGTGGTACGTCTGAGTGATTCAGCTAAAGACAGGCGAAGGTCTAACATTCGAGATCGCATTTCTGTTAACTCTGTTCGCCATAGCTTAATCAACGGGGTACCATCAGTATCGAATTCAGATAAAACCAAGTCCACTACAGAAGCTCCAAAATCAGGGGGAAAAGAAAATGTAAGCCTATTAAAAGATTTGAGATTATCTTCTACTATTTTGTGCCCTTTTTTATCAGAAACTACTGCGATAGCTGCGCCCACTCTCTCCCTATACAAACCAAAATTCTTGGAACCAGATACCGCGATACATATCTCAGGTAAGTTTGCAGTCATATACCGCAAACCGGCTACATCTTCTTCAATTCCATCTCCAAAACCTTGGTAAGCCAAATCCACCAATGGTAAAATATTTTTTTTCAAACAAAATTTCGTCAAATCAACCCAGTTCTCATACGATAAATTAGCACCAGTTGGATTGTGACAACAGCCATGAAAAANAATTACATCACCGGACTTAACACTTACTAAATCACTCATCATATGGTCNAAATCGACCTCACATGTCTCCGTATTAAAATAGGAATATTTAAGACAGCGAATGCCCAAATGATCTAGGATTGCTTGATGGTTTGGCCAGGAAGGTGAGGAAATCCATACTCTAGGCTTTAGTTTAACTGAGCGGATTAAAAGTAGCAACTGGTGCAAAGCACCAGTACCACCTGGAGCTTGACCACCTACAATTCTATCTCTTGGCACTGCGTCTTCAAGTACTAATCGAATGATTTGATCAATGAAACTCATATTCCCTAATAGGCCAACATAACTTTTAGACTTCTGTTTAATATTTAAGAAAGAAATTGCTCGAGATACGGCTTTCATTATGGGAGTTATACCTTGATCATTTTTATAAACACCAACCCCAAGATCAATTTTTTTATCCCTCTGATCTTGTGCAAACAGGGCCATCAAAGCCATAATCTTGTCTTCGGGCTGATCCTTCAATGTCTCAAACATTTTTATTCTACCTTGTTTCAATTTTTCTTTAACCAAACTCTATAACCTTGACCTTCCTTCAAGTTAATGGTTTCTCATGGTCTACAGTACCCCATTCACACCAGGAACCATCATAAACCGAAACCCTTTTAGCACCCAGCCCTTTGAAGACAATATATAGAATTGCGGCTGTTACACCAGAACCACAGGAAGTGATTAGACGCTTTTCCAGATTAATTCCAGCCTTTTGAACAATTTTCCTTAGCACAGTATTTGGCTTCAAAGTACAATCTGGGTTAATTAAATCTCCATAGAACAGATTTATGGAACTAGGTATGTTTCCTCGTCGCACCCCAGCTCTTGGTTCTGCAACCGAACCCAAGAATCTATTTGTAGGCCTAGCATCCACTATTTGTATATTACTTGATTCTATAGAGCCTCTCACTTGATTTAAATCTACAACTAATTCGTCTTTATAAGAAATTGGGAAATGAGAATTTTCAAATGTCTTTATTTTAGAATCCGTAGATCTATTTTCTGATAACCATTTTGGAAATCCACCATCTAATATGAAAGCATTACCAAATCCATACAAATGTAATAACCACAACAATCTGGCAGCTGAAAAAATCCCTAGTCCATCGTATACTACCACAGTACAATTTGCACTTATGCCAAAAACTTCTATTTTCTTTGCAAAACTCTTTGGATCTAGAGCCATATGTGGAAGTGAAGAATTCTGGTCTGAAAATTCATCCAGATCAAAAAATGATGCTCCTGTTATATGATTCTTTCGGTATTCTTTACTCCCAGACCTACTCAAATCTGGTAAATACCAACTGGCATCAATAATTCTTAACTCTGGATTACCTAATTGGCGTTCTAACCAATTGGTCGAAACCAAGTATTTATTCCTATCTTTTGTCATTCAATAGCCACAAATCTATTAATATAAATTCAGATTTCACAACCCTAGTGTAACCGGTATTCCTATCAGGCTTCGACTAACTCTTCAGCTCTATCTAAGTCTACGCTAACTAACTGACTCACTCCTTTTTCACCCATCGTTACACCAAATAAACGATTCATCCTAGCCATCGTGATTGGATTATGCGTTATTATCAAGAATCTAGTTTTTGTTTTGGAATTCATTTCATCCAACAATCTGCAAAATCTCACTACGTTCGCATCATCTAGTGGCGCATCAACTTCATCTAAAACACAAATTGGACTTGGCCGAGCAAGAAAAACAGCAAAAATCAAGGAAATTGCTGCCAAAGTTTGTTCTCCTCCAGACAACAAAGACAAACTTGAAAGCTTCTTTCCTGGGGGTTGACACATAATTTCCAAACCTGCCTCAAGTGGGTCTTGACTTTCTACAAACATCAAGTTACTCGACCCACCGCCAAACAACGTCTTGAAGAGTTCCTTGAAATTCTGATTTACCTGGTCAAAAGCACTCATGAGTTTTCCGCGCCCCTCCTTATTTAAATCTGAAATAGCGCTCCGAAGCTTTCTTATCGCTGCCTCGAGATCATCCCTCTGAGCATTTAGAGCTTCAAACTCATCATTAATTTCCTTTTCATCTTCCTCTGCTCGCAAATTCACTGGACCAATAATTTCGCGTCTTCTCTTAAGTCTCTCTAATTTTTCTTGGATTGAGATGATTGACAAGTTTTTAAAATCTTCCTTTTTGAACTTAACCTCAAATTCATTCACACTTAATCCTGTATTATCAGTCAGAGATGTTTCCATTTCCTCCATGCTTTGCTTCATAGTCTCTAAACTAACCTCTGCTCTTACGTATTTTTCTTTCAAATCCTCTGTAAGTTTCTGAGATTCTCTTTCTACCAAGAAAGCCTGTCTGAGATTTTTTTCTGCCTCAATTAATGTATTCGTTGAATCAGCACACTTCCTCTCTGCTTGAACAATTCTTTCAGCTAAAGCCTCAACTTCTTTTTCTATATTCTCAGGTTCTAAGACTGCCGCATCCAAAAGAACCTGAAATTTGTCTTTTCTGGTCAAAATATTTGCCTGTTGATCTAAAGATCTTTTTTGCCGAGACTCCCATTCTTTTATATCATCTAATATTTGACCCAATCTAGCCTGACCATGTTGATCCTTAGATAGGATATCCTCTAGTTTTAAGCGGTCTTCTAAATTCTTAGCTCTAAAATTTTCTAATTCATGTTTTTGGGCATTGAGATTATTTTCCTTGGCAAGTAAATCCAGATTAGATTCTTCATCAATTTCATTTATGCTCATGAACGATGAAAATTCTTCAAACTCTTTTTGTAGTTGATCAGCTTTGTCATTAAATCCTTCCAGCTGTGCTCCATTTATTTCATATTCAGCATCCAACTTACTAAGACTTAATTTTAGGCTTGTGAGTTTTTTTTCAAGATTTATGTAATCATACTTTTTACTATCTCTTAAATCCATAATTTCCTTAAATTTTTCCTCTAATAACTGGTATTTGTCTTGTTCAACAATCACCAATTTTCCTATATCTTCCTTTATTTGGTGCAATTTTTTTAGACGATTTACGTTCTTTAACTTAAGTACCGTTTCTGAACTAATGTCTGCAGATTTTCGAACAAAACCATCCCATCGCCACAAATCACCTTCTTTAGAAACTAATGTCTGGCCATCAGAAAGTTTTAACTGAAGTCTAGCTCCATCCTTTGAATCAACAATACCTATACTCTTTAATCGCCTAGACAACTCCTTTGGATGTTCCACAAAGTGGGACAAATTTTTGATATTCTCAGGCAGGTCTTCACCATGAAATGTTTTCTGAAAAGCCATCCAACCAGATTCTTCTCCTGTAGCCTGCCTTGGAAAATTCATTTCATCAGACATTGCGGCTCCCAATGCTAACTCGTATCCAATTTTGGCGGAAACTTCATTTAGTAGAGGTTCAGAAACTGAGTGTCTATCCTCAGCCAATTCTTGTAAAGCTTCAATCTCTGAGATTATGGCTGCCAGCTTACTCTTGCTCTCTATCAACTTTTCACTTCCCTCAACCTCAGCACTCATAGCTTTTTGACAATCTTCTTCCAATTTTTCTAAAGAATTAGCACTCTTAATTACTAATACCTCAGTTTCTGTCAAAGATTCTGACGCTTTCTTTCTTTCTTTCTCTATCTCTTTACGCCTCAAATCTACTCTTGCCTGATCTCCTTTTACCTGTGAAATTTTTCCCTCAATGACAAGAAGATTCTGCTTACACTCTTCACGACTCTTTTCTGCTGTATTCTTCTCAGCTAACAGGCTTGCAAAATCTTTAGCTTGGTTATCATACTCTATTTCCCGTTTTTTAAATTCCGTTTCAGAATTGTCTGAGTCACTTCTAGCACTTATTATTCTTTCCTCTAGAGTTAACTTTTCTTCCTCAAGTTCCTTACTTTCTTTAATCAATTTTTGGAGAACTGATTCTGCATCTGCACTGAGTTCGGTTTCTCTCAAATATTCTGAATCGAGATCAGAAATCCTCTTCTTCATTTCATCAATTCTCAAAACTGCAAGTCTATGTTTTTCATCAAAACTATCTTTCATAGACTGTAATTGACGAAATCCAATTTGATCTGTTGCTTGTTTCTCTCTTATACTGGGTAGAAGTTCTTCTTTGGTTTCCCTTTCTCTACTTAAGGTTAAGGATATTTGCTGCTTAATGCTCCTGGCCTTCACTATCTCTCCTATTTCCTGCTCAGCTGCTTCAACTTCCTGTTTCTTATTTTTCCATTGCGAATAAAGTAAAAGTGCTTCTTCTTTTCTAATTGCTACACCCAAAGACCTGTATTCCCCAGCTTGACTAGCTTGCTTTGCTAATACTTTAAGCTGCTCCCGAAGTTTGGAAAGAATGTCATTTACGCGCGAAAGATTGTTTTCTGAGGCGTTTAGTCTTAATTCTGATTCATGCCTACGCTGGTAAATGCCAGCAATGCCAGCTGCTTCTTCAAGAATCTTTCTACGTGACTTNGGGTGTTCATTAATAAGACTTGCAATTTGTCCTTGTCGCACCANAGACGGGGAATTAGAACCTGTAGAAGAATCCGCAAAAAGCATCCTGACTTCTCTTGCCAGCACTTCCTTACCCTCAATTCGGTATACTGAACCCAATTCCAGATTGATCTTTCTTACTATTTCAACAGTATCATCAATTGCTTGGACTGGCATTGTTACTGAATCAAGATCTCCCACCTCCAAAACAACTTCTGCAAAAGCTCTAGCTGGCCTCAAATCAGTGCCACCAAAGATGACATCATCCATTCCATCTCCTCTCATTGAGGTGGGCCGATTCTCACCCATTACCCATCTCAAGGCATCTAAGAGATTTGATTTTCCACATCCGTTGGGACCAACGATACCTGTAAGACCAGGCAGGATTTGTAAATCGGTTGGGTCAACAAAGCTTTTAAAGCCATTAAGACGTAATCTATTGAAATTCAATGCAATTTCCTAATCACTAAAATGAAAAGAGAAAGAAATGTTGGGAAACACCATATCTTGATAAAATACAATTTTCAATCATATATATAGGCTTTTTACCTAAATGTGCAGTTTTTTAAAATGTGTGACCGAAATTTTTCCTAGCTCGATCGAGCTTTAAAGGAACTTTCTCTATCAGCGACCTGTAAATTAGCTCGTTTCCTAAAACACGCGAAACATAATTTCTTGTCTCACTGTATGGAATCATTTCAATCCAAACTAGTGGATCAATACCTTTCCCTCGTGGATCACCATAACTTTTGATCCACTTTTTCACGCTTCCGGGTCCCGCATTATAAGCAGCAACACTAAGCACAGTTGAACCTTGGAATAATCGCAAAAGTTCCCTAACATACTGAGTCCCTAATCTTACATTGTACAGCTCGTCCCTCAACATGCGCTCCTTATCGTAAATAAGTCCCAACTTTTTAGCTAAATACTTAGCAGTTTTGGGCATTACTTGCATTAAGCCCAAGGCACCAGCACCAGACCTAGCACCCGAATAAAATTCGCTTTCTTGTCTAATAATTGCGTAAATAAGAGATAAATAAGTTTCAGAATCATCTTGAATTATATCTGGAACCGGATAGGAGTACTTAAACATAAAATTGTCATCTAGATTAAATTTTTTTGCGACCCCTATAGCACCAGACCAGTTCTTTACGTCATGCAAAAGTTTCAAGAGACAATTTTTCTCATCCATTTGCAATGTTTCGGCAGCATGCTTAAAGAAACGAACCCCAAGAACAATTCTATTTGCATTAAGTAACAGGAATCCAACCTTCACAATCTCATTCTCCAATATTTCTTCTGCATTGCAATTTAATTCTCGACCAGGAAGACCATCTAAACTTACCTCTTTTTTATTGATTCTCTCGGCAGCCAATTGTCCATAAAAAGTGCTTAAATATTGGGAAGCAATCGTGAAAGCAGCTCTAGCTTCTTTCAATCGATTTAGTTCTACAAGGCTGCGCCCGTACCAATAGTAAAGCTTGCTCAAATTTGCTTTCTTTTTTGTTAACTTTATTGCCTTCCCAAAATGTCCTGCAGCTATTTCTGGTTTTTTTTGAAAATTCAGTGAAATAAATCCAGCCAAAAACTCCAATTCTACATAATCTTTGCTTGCTCTCTTAAAGTTAACATTGGTTAGATGGTTTAGTTTTATATGATGTCTACTTGCTAAATCATAAGCTATTTTGATTTTTCCTAGTCTAAGCGCCCTTCTAGCATGATAAACCCTTAATTTTTTCCACTTACTCGGTATCCCCAAAAAATCAGCAGAATGGGATATTTCTTCAATGATTTTAGAAACCTTCACATACTTTTTCTGGTGTTGAAGGGCATTACTATAATCTAGTAAAGTTCCTGGATCTTGCATATACTCCTTAGGAAACTTAAATGCTTTCTCAGACCCGTTAATTAAATCCTGAAGCCCCAACCTTTTTTTTGCCAATAAGAATTTTTCTTCTGAAATAACCCTGGACATCTGCAAAGCAGATTGTCTTGCTTTATTCCATAACAAATTTTCCAAACGAATATGATGAGTTTGTGAAAGTAATTTATCAAAATTTTCTAACATTAATGAAAAATCATTATCTGAAAATTCCTGATCCAACCAACTAATCTTCGCAACTTTCTCTGCATCTTGAGTTTGCCCTAACTGCCTTAACGCTCCAGCTAAAACTAATGAGCCATGACCAGTTTTAGGGAATGTATCCCCAAAATAATCTAAAGCAATATTGGGATTTTCTCCGTATTTTAATTTTTTTTCTCCCTTTTCTATTAATAATGGCATTCCTGGCCAATCTTCTTTTTGTTCTATGAAATCTATATACTCGTTTATCGTAGCATCCCCCGCTCTTAACCTAAGCCAATCCAATAAATCTGGAAGAAGGAGATGATTTGAATTCTTGCTTATACTATATGCTGTATCCCACATTCGTGCATCGGCATGCTCTAGAGAATCCTTTACTGCAAGTTCATTGATCTGTTTTGCATTACATATTTGAGTTGCTGAGAAACTATTAAAATAGAAAAAAGCTAGGAAAAGAGAATGTGATAGGAATAAACTAACGTTTATTCCATTCTTCAAGTGGCAGATTCCAAGCAATATAGAAAATGATTTTTTATGTGATTTATGAATTAACCGTCTCCCATAAAAAGGTATCTGCCACTTTATTATAGAATTTAATATGACAATACCTTGTGATAAACAATATTCCCTATTAAGGTAGTACATATTTTTTTGAGGTTTTAAATAATGATACGTGGATCAATTCCAGCTCTTGTTACTCCATTTTTGAATGGTGAAATTGACCACCAAGCTCTTGAAGACCTAGTGGAGTGGCAGATTCAAGAAGGAAGCCATGGCCTAGTGGGAGTAGGAACTACTGGAGAGAGCCCCACCTTGAGCCACGAGGAGCATGAAGAGGTAATCGAGACCATAGTAAAAAAAACCAGGGGTAGAGTTCCAGTGATAGCAGGAGCAGGATCAAATAACACTAAAGAATCCATCAATCTGATGAAATTTGCTAAAAAAGTAGGTGCTGACGCAGCCCTTGTTGTAGCACCTTACTATAATAAACCAAATCAAGAAGGTCTCTTATTACATTTCAAAATGCTGAATGACTGCTGTGATTTACCTATCATAGTGTATAATATTCCTGGTAGGTCTGTCATTGATATTGAAGTTTCGACCATGGCAAAGTTATCCAAACTAAAAAATATCATTGGAGTTAAAGATGCCACTGGAGATGTAACTAGAGTCTCAGACACCAGGCAAAAATGTGGCAATGAATTTATTCAAGTTTCAGGGGAAGATGCTTCGGCTTTGGGATTTAATGCGCATGGTGGGACAGGATGCATTTCTGTTATTGCTAACGTAGCACCGAGACTTTCTGCAGACTTCCAAAATGCTATGCTAAAGGGCGACTACAATAAAGCTCTCAGCTTGCAAGACAAACTATTACCTCTTCATAGAGCAACGTTTTTGGAACCTAGTCCATGTCCAATCAAATATGCCTTAAGTAAACTAAATAAATGCGAAAACGAAGTTCGCGCACCTTTGGTACCCATAAGTCAAGAAACTCGTAGCATAATGGATAAAGCTCTAGCATATGCTAATCTAATCAGCTGATTTGATGAACAAGAAGAACACCTTAGAACGAAATCTCAAGTTAATAGCTGAAAATAGAAAAGCCCGTTACAATTACTTTATAGAAGAAGAACTTGAATGCGGAATTGTCCTTGAAGGTTCCGAAGTCAAAAGTATGCGGGCAAATAAAACAAGCGTCGTAGAAAGTTACGCATCTATTGAAGAACACCAGCTATGGTTAATTAATTGTTATATCCCTAACTATAAAAATGCTAAAACTTTTACTCATGATGAGAGAAGAAGAAGAAAACTGCTAGTAAAAAAAAGGGAGCTTTTGAAACTGATCAAGAATAAAGGGAGATTGGGGATGACTCTTATTCCACTAAAACTTTATTTTAATAAAGCAGGAATAGCAAAACTACTATTGGGAGTAGGTAAAGGTAAAAAGCTTGTTGATAAAAGACAAACTGAAAAGAAAAGAGATTGGGAAAAACAGCAAGGCCGCCTCCTAAGAGAAAAAAATTGAAAATCGCTAATTAACTATTAGCTCTCAAGTATTTAAAAATCGTAAAAATCCTAAAAGGTATAAGAGAAAAAATTATTAAGGCCACTTTTAATAAAAAATCGGCCAAGGCTAGGGATATCCATAAAGGAGCAAAACCAAACAAGCCTAAAACAGGAACTTTTTGTAAGGCCCATGAGATATCATTTGATGGTTCGAGGAAAGCTAAACTGGCTGAAAAAGCAATGAAGAAGAAAATACTGGTATCTATCGCAGATCCTAAAAAAGAGGAAATTAAAGGCGCCTTCCACCACTTTTTGTTTCTTAGTAAATTGAAAATTGAGATATCCAATAACTGCGATACTAGAAAACCTGCAGCAGAACCAATGGCAATCCTAAAAGTGACTAAAGGACCAAACTCTCCACTTATTTGTGTTCCCATAAATGAACAAAAAACTCCTACAAAAAATCCCCACAAAACCACCTTTGCTGCGGCATGTTTCCCATAAAATCTATTAGTCAAATCTGTAATCAAGAATGCAAACGGATAGGTTAGTGCACCCCAAGTTAACCAACTTCCTAGTAAGAATTGTACTAGAATGTTAGAGATGAGCACTATAAAAGCCATTGCTACTATTGGCAGTACTAATTCTCTTGGGTGCCTTACTTTATCCACTTTAATTGTCTGTTATCATCTTATTTACTTAATTTTGATTCTATCAATTCCCAGACTTTAGATGCTAGATTTGTCTTCTCAAATTTTTCTAATTCCTGTAATCCAGTTGGTGAGGTAATGTTTATTTCAGTCAATTTATTACCGATTACGTCAATCCCAACAAATATTTGGCCATGATCTTTCAAACTCTGACTCAATTTTTCACATATCAAAATTTCTTCACGCGACAACTCAGTTTTGACTGCATGTCCCCCAACATGCAGATTTGATCTTATTTCCCCCCTCTTAGGTACTCTATTAATTCCGCCTAAAACTTCCCCATTCAAAAGAATGATTCTTTTATCGCCCTCACAGACTTCAGGTAAGAATTCCTGCACTATTAATGGCTCTGGAGAAAATTTTTGAAACAATTCAAATAGTGCAGCAAGGTTTTGGTCTTCATAGCTCAGCTTGAAAACTCCGATCCCACCATTACCATAAAGTGGCTTTAGAATAATGTCTCCAAACTTATCTCTAAACCTCTGAATTGCATCAATGCTACTGCAAATTATCGTAGCTGGCATAAGTTCAGGATAATTTAGGACAAAAAGTTTCTCAGGAAAATTTCTAACCCAGAAGGGCTTGTTTATAACCAAGGTTTCCTTACATACAAAATCCAAAAGGTAAGTTGTAGTCAAATAATTCATATCGAATGGAGGGTCCTGCCGCAACCACAACACATCCAAGTCCTTCCCCAAATCAATAATCTTCTCATCATAAAATGTGCTAACAGGATTATTTCCCCTACCAACCTTAATATTATGACCTTTAGCAAAAACTCTGCCTTCAGAAAAAATTAATGCATTGGGGAGATAATGAAATAATAGATGCCCTCTTTCTTGAGCTTCTTCAGCAAGGCGAAACGTCGTGTCTGTATTGGGATCCACACATTGGATAGGATCCATCTGAAAACCTACCCTTAAAACCATAGTTTTTTCTTCTTCAAATACTTAAATTTAATCAAATCTATCATGCTATTTTCTTAAAATTTTCAAACCCAACTTATAAGTGTCTTTTTTTGATAAAGAGTATTTCTCTGCAACCGCCACTGCTGCATCCCTTAAACTGGATCTCTGAAGTTCAGAGGTAAGGTCTGATACAATTTGATTTGTATCAGGTCCAACAGATTTTTTTCTATCAACCAAAAGTGTAAATTCACCTCGTAAATTTCTGTTCCGCTTAATTTCAGAAATTAACTCTATTATTGTGCCACGTTTATTGTCTTCATATTGTTTAGTCAACTCTCGACAGATAACAACAAAATGATCTTCACCAAAAATTATTTGTAAATCTTCTAATGTTGCTACTATTCTCCTCGGGCTTTCAAAAAAAATTAGTGTAGCTGGTATTTGTGAAAATATTCTAAAAAACTCTCGTCTCTGAATCCTACGCAAAGGGGGGAATCCGCCAAAACAAAAGCGATCTGATGGCAAACCTGACTGACATAAAGCAACTAAAACAGAAGACGCACCAGGAATAGATCTTACTTCATAACCGCTTTCAATAACCGCTTTCACTAGTTTGTAACCAGGATCCGAAATTAAAGGTGTTCCTGCATCACAACAGTAAGCAATGGATTTTTTATTTTTTAAATCATCCAAGCACTTTGAACGAACAAGAGAGTCACTATTGTCATTGTATATTCGAACAGGCCTTTTATTTAAATCTATCTCAAAAATTCTTAACAATTTCTTTAAAAATCGAGTATCTTCGGCTAACAAAATATCTGCATTAGTTAGCACATTGACACCTCTATATGAAAAATCAGCGGCTGTCCCAATAGGTGTAGAAACCAAATATAAAGCAGGTTCAAGTTTTGGGAACTTTATTTGCAAATCCTTTTTCAAAATTCTAAACAGTAGTATTGATGTGAATTGTGTTATTCATGAGGTTCACATTGTATCATAGTTTTAAATAATGAAATACTAATTAGGAAAAAATTATTAATGCTGGCATGATATCTGAGATGAAAAATTATCCTACTAGATTTATAAATTGTGTTCTGAGAATTTTACTTCTCATTATTCTTCTCAACGCTTGCTCAACAAATTTGGAATCAATCAGCAATAATGCCATTGAGCCTGGTGAAACTATAAAAATTGCTGTATTGACCCCCTATGGAGCACAAGAAAAGAAACTTTCCTATATTGGTAAAAGTCTGAGAGATGCCGCTTTTTTAGCAAAACAAGATCTAGGTAGTCTGAATTTTCAATTAAAGATTTATGATACAGAAGGCCGGGGAGATATTAGTATTGATTCGGTTCATTCTGCGATAAATGATGGTGCAAATATAATTGTGGGCCCATTTCTTCCTGAAACAACTAAAGCAATTTCTACCATTTCCAAATCAAAGGGAATAAGAGTGATAAGTTTTTCTAATGACTTAACATTGGCAGGAAATAATATTTTCATCATTGGGGACACCTCTGTTAACAGGGCTGAAAAGCTTATTAAATATTCCCTTGAGCAAAAAAAATATAGGTTTGGGATTATTTCACCTATTAATAAAAAATATAATGAATTGGAAAATTCGATCCGAGATAAAATATCGAGAAATGGTGGGATAGAAACTTTCTCCATTCATTATACAAAGGAATTAGAAAACTTGTCGGAAATAGCCAAAGAAGTAAGAAAAAAGGCAATAAATACTAATACAGATGCTATTATATTTACTGACGATCCAAATAAAAAGATTTCACTTTTAGCAGCTGAATTACAAGATATAACGAATTCAACCGAAAAAGGAAAAATTCAGATAATTGGTTTGTCACGATGGGACTTGTCCTCATCAATCCTTTCAGAGTCATCTTTGCAAGGCTCTTGGGTTGCCATTCCTGATACCCGATTCCGAGCAATATATGAAAAAAGGTTTTTTAAAAAATTTGGGTATAGACCACATTTGAAATCCAGTCTAGCCTATGATGCCATTGCTCTCGTGGGTGCTCTAATAAGAAAAAGGGATATCGAACAAAGTTATTATCCATTTAATACAAATGAAATATTAAATTCTAATGGTTTTATAGGAATTGATGGCATTTTTCGATTCAAATCGGATCGAACTACAGAAAAAGAACTAGCCATTGCCACGATTGAACGCAACCAACCAAATATCTTAAAATTATCTCCAAATAAATTCCCTTAGAGGTCTTATTTCCGTGTCCTATGCATTGAACCCAATAATACTTGATAAACCTTTTATCGGTTTAGAAAAGATTCTGAATGAAAAAGATCTGGTAAACAAAATTAATAAAGAAGATACCAAAAAAAATGGCAGAGGATTTCACGCAATAGCTCTATCTGAACTAAAAAATGTTAAACAGCAGGCCACTGGATTGGTGGCTGAAAAGTTGAGAAAACAACCTTATTTAGCACCTTCATCGCTATCTGCATACACTCTTATCAATGATCGAATTCTTAGATCAATAGCCCAATTAGTTTTAGAAAAAATGTTTCCATTAGTCAGTCCAACAAAAGGTGAAAGCATTTCTGTTATAGCGGTTGGCGGCTATGGTAGAGCCGAGATGGCGCCATACTCAGACGTGGATTTACTATTTCTTACCCCTTATAAACAAACGGCCTGGGGAGAAAATGTTATCGAAAGCATATTGTATCTTTTGTGGGATCTAAGTCTAAAGGTGGGATATTCTGTTAGAAATGTAGAAGAAAGCATTCGATTAGCGAAAAGTGACATTACCATAAGAACTACTTTACTAGAAAATCGCTTTATTTTTGGAGAATCTAAACTGGCACGAGAGCTTAATACAAGATTGTGGTCAGAAGTCTTCAAAAATACAGCCTCTGAATTCATCTCAGAAAAATTAAAAGAAAGAGACCTCAGACACAAAAAACAGGGATCTGAAAGATACCTGTTAGAACCAAATATTAAGGAAGGGAAGGGAGGCCTTAGAGATTTACAGAACCTCTACTGGATCTCAAAATATGTATATAAAATCGAACACAAGAAAGACCTCATCGGTTTTAAGATATTCTCTGCCGATGATTTAACTCTCTTCTCCAAAGCTGAAAATTTCTTGTGGACTGTCAGATGTGCCCTCCATCTTTTGTCAGATCGTGCCAATGAAAACCTAAGTTTTGATGTTCAAGTCCCCATAGCCAAGTCCTTAGGATTTAAGAATACTGGTGGCCTCTTAGGCGTGGAAAAATTCATGCAAAACTATTTTTTACATGCCAAAAATGTAGGAGAACTGACCCGTATTTTACTAGCGAGAATGGAATCCCAACACGTAAAAGAAAAACCAAATATTCTAAACAAAATCAAAAAGAAGTTTGAGAGCGCTGATACTAATATAGAAAAAGGTTTCTCATTAACCCATGGTAGACTGAATGTTGAAAATTCAGAAATATTTTTCAAAGACCCTATAAACCTCATTAAACTATTTCAAAATGGGCTCAAAAGCAGTCGGTTAATTCATCCCAATGCCCTCCATTTGGTCGCCAGAAACATAGATTTAGTTGATGAAAATTTTATAAAAAGTGAGGAAGCAACAACAATTTTTCTAGACCTGCTTTTGAATTATGGTGATCCTGAAAGAGCTCTCAGGAGAATGAATGAGGTAGGCTTTCTTGGAAAGTTTATTCCGGAGTTTGAAAGAATTGTAGGGATGATGCAGTTCAATATGTATCATAAATATACAGTCGACGAGCACACCATTCAATGCATTAAAACGCTAGCTCAAATAGAAGAGGGATCATTGAGAGAGGATTTACCTCTAGCCTCAAAAATCTTAGCAGATGGTGTTAATCGGAAGGTTTTGTACCTTACTTTACTATTGCATGACATTGGGAAAGGATTGCCTGAAGATCACAGCTTGGCCGGATCACAAATAGCTAAACTAGTCACCTCACGTTTAAGCTTTGATAAAGAAGAGCGTGAATTGACAAGCTGGTTAATAAGAAATCACTTGCTCATGTCTGACATAGCCCAAAAAAGAGACCTTTCTGATCCTAAGACCATTAAAGACTTTGCAAGCATAGTAAAATCCGCTAACCGGTTGAGGTTGCTAACAGTACTTACTGTTTGTGACATTAGAGGCGTTGGACCGGATGTTTGGAACAATTGGAAAGCAGTAATGCTGCGCACACTATTTGCAAAAACAATCAATGTCCTCAAGGAAAATTTTGAAGCCATATCGCGACCAGAACAAGTGAATCATGCAAAATATGCTCTAAGAAAAGCCTTGATAGAATGGCCAGAAGATAAAATTCATGAAGAGATCAATCGCCATTATACAGGCTTCTATCTTGGTCTAAATTGTGAAACCCAATCGGTCTTTGCTACATTAGGTAGGAAAAAAGGAAATGAAGAAATAATCTCCAAAATAGAAAAAGACGCGAGTAGGGATGCTACCCGAGCCTGCTTTTTCATGGAAGATCATCCTGGTCTTTTTGCACGACTAGCCGGTGCTATAGCCTTGGCTGGTGCCAATGTGATAGATGCCAGAACGTATACAACTGCGGATGGATATGCTACTGCAGTGTTTTGGCTGCAGAGTAAAACTTCAACTCCATTCGAAGAAAGCCGACTTAATCGCCTCAATCAAACCATCAGAAATGCGTTAAAAGGAGAAATAATACCCCGAGATGCTTTAAAGGAGAGAGGTAAGATTAGAAAAAAGGAAAAAGACTTTAAAGTTCCTACAAATATTACTTTCGATAATGAAGGTTCTGAAATTTACACTATCATTGAGATTGATACTAGAGATCGTCTTGGCCTTTTACACGATTTAGCTAGAACTTTGACTAATAATTATATCACTATTGCCTCTGCCATTATTGCTACTTATGGAGAGCAAGCTGTTGACACCTTTTATGTTAAGGATCTCTTTGGATTAAAATTATATTCAGAA
This sequence comes from Paracoccaceae bacterium, assembly GCA_002699695.2. GTDB lineage: Bacteria > Pseudomonadota > Alphaproteobacteria > Rhodobacterales > Rhodobacteraceae > CACIIZ01. Next base: position 19,833 of record PACC02000020.1, read on the forward strand.
AATAAACGGATAAAGCTTGCTGAGAAACTTAAAGACGCCGTTGAAGCTGGAACCCTAATAGGGGCCCAGTAGAAAGATTCATGAGAAAAGAATGAAGTTTAGATCAAAGATTATTAAAAACTTCTTCACGGTGAGTATTTGGACATTTGTAAGTCGAATATTCGGATTTGTTCGAGATATCATGTTGGCCGCATTTTTGGGATCCGGTCCGGTAGGTGAAGCCTTTATAATAGCCTTCTCATTACCAAATATTTTTCGTAGATTCTTTGCTGAAGGAGCATTTAATGCTGCCTTCATCCCGCTCTTCAAGAAGCAAATGCACAACAAGGATGAAGCTTTAAAATTCACCTCAAATACACTTTCAATATTGATTTTAACTTTAATAACATTTTGCTCTCTTGCAATAATCCTTATGCCATTTCTGGTTTTGGCAATAGCGGGAGGGTTTGGTTATGACGACAGGTTTGATCTTGCAGTTTATTACGGCCGCATTACATTTCCATATATCTTCATGGTTTCTCTGTCATCACTTTTCGGTGCTATCTTAAACTCATATGGTAAATTTAGCGCCACTTCTGCTGCTCCTATAGTCCTAAATATATTTTTGATTTTTGCTATGCTAATCGCCTATGGATTAGACTTTGAAATGGGATTGTTGATTTGTATTTCTGTTCCATTATCTGGCTTGGTACAGTTATTGATTCTGATCCAATCAGCTAGTAAATTAGGGTTTTTTCCAAAAATTGTATGGCCAAAGTTTGACCAGAAGTTAAAACGACTTACCATAATTGCGTTTCCCGCCGTTCTATCTGGTGGCGTTATACATATAAACTTGCTAATAGGTAGACAAATCGCCTCCTATTTTGATGGTGCTATAGCATGGTTAAACTATGCTGATAGATTGTACCAACTTCCATTAGGAGTGATTGGTATTGCACTAGGTAGTATCTTGCTTCCAAGACTTTCAGAAAAAACTGTATTGAACAACCCCCAAAAGATGAATGAAGCAGTTCAGGAATGCCTAAAAATCGCTGCCATGTTAACCATTCCAGCTACTGCAGCACTCCTGATAATCCCTTTACCTCTAATCTCAGTTTTATTTGAAAGGGGGGCTTTTTCAAATGTTGACAGCCAATTTACAGCAAGAGCCTTAGCTATTTACGGCTTTGGCCTCCCAGCTTATGTACTCCACAAAATCTTCACACCTATTTTCTTTTCAAATGGTGACACCACTACACCATTCAAAATAGCAGTGATTGCCATGTTAACCAATGTGTTGATAGCCTTTTCTCTTATCAAATTCTTCGGCTACCTTGCTCCAGTCATAAGTACAACTGTCTCCAGTTGGATAATGGCTATACTTTTATACAAAAAATCTAGATTTTTGGGTTTTAAGATGAGCTTGGCCTTACTTAATCCATTTATCAAGATATTAGTCGCCACAGCTATACTATCTGCAATTTTGATATTAGTGTCATTTGAATACTTTGATTTATTAACAACTAGTCATCTAAGAACACTTTATCTCTTTTTGTTGATTTTATTTTGTTCATCTACCTATTTTTGCGTCCTATGGTTTTTAGGAATAACAAATAAGAAAGGTAATTGATTGAAAAACAATATTATTGTCCTAGATAAAATTTCCCTGTATTGAAACGCACAAGCTGAGTAATTTAAGGAACTGGTTAACTGATGATGGGTCAAAAACACAAGAAGAGAATTTTTTCTGGAGTACAACCCACCGGAAATATTCATTTAGGTAATTATTTGGGAGCAGTAAAAAACTTTGTCAAACTTCAATCTGAGGGAAATGAAGCTTTATTTTGCATTGTAGACCTTCACGCAATCACTGTTTGGCAAGACCCAAAAGTCTTACGCAGTTCTATTAGAGAACTAGCTGCAACATTTGTTGCTTGTGGCCTAGAATCAAAAAAATCAATTCTTTTCAGTCAAAGCCAAGTTAGTGGTCATGCCGAACTCGCTTGGATTTTTAATTGCATTGCTAGAATGGGCTGGTTAAATAGAATGACCCAATTTAAGGATAAAGCAGGACAAAATAAAGAAAATGCCTCTGTAGGTCTTTTTGCTTATCCTGCTCTTATGGCTGCTGACATTCTAGCTTATCACGCTACACTAGTCCCAGTTGGTGAGGATCAAAAGCAGCACCTAGAATTGACCAGAGATATAGCTATCAAATTTAATAACGACTTCAAAGTGCCCAATTTTTTTCCTATCCCTGAACCTATTATTGAAGAAACTGCACCCAGAATTATGAGTTTAAGAGATGGATCAAAAAAAATGTCTAAATCAGATTCCTCCGACATGAGTCGAATTAATGTGCAAGATGACAATGATCTGATAGCTCTCAAGATCCGTAAAGCAAGAACAGACCAGGAACCCATACCTGAAAACATTTCATTCCTAGAAAAAAGACCAGAAGCCCATAACCTTGTTAACATTTATGCGTCTCTAACAAATTGTTCACCAGAAGATGTTTTGACGGATTTTAGCGGTAAGCCTTTTAGTTATTTTAAGCCCAAACTTGTTGAATTACTTGTTAGCGAATTAGAGCCCATTTCGAAAAAGATAAAGGAACTACTAAAGCAACCGGAAGAAATCGATACAATATTGAATCATGGGGCCGCCAGTGCTAGGACAATTTCTGATCCAATAATTAGATCAACCTACGAAATTCTAGGTTTGACCAAAAACTTGGAATTATAGGTGCGCATCCTATATCTAAAATAACCAGCATATCATATTGGATCCCTCATCATTGTTAATGAATGGGTTATGAAGTAGGCTAAGGTTGAATAACGCATACAAAGCAATTCTTTAAATATAATTTAAATCATGTAAAGGTTTACTCTCCAATGCGAAAATTTTTGGTTGTTATGGACGATAGTCCTGAATTTGTTAATGCACTTAGATTTGCGGCTATACGTGCTTCAAAAACTGGTGGACAGGTAGAAATACTAGGTATTATAGCTCCGGAAGAATTCCAACATTGGCTTGGGGTTGCTGAGCAGATGAAATATGAAGCCAAAGAACGCATCAAAGAACATTTTAAGATTTTCTCTGAAATCATAGAAAAAGAAGAAGGTATTATTCCAGAATTGGTTATCAGAGAAGGAGACAAAGTTACTGAAGTACTAGCACAGGTACAAGAAGATCCAGAGGTGGGAATAATTGTATTGGGTGCAGGAATTTCAAGTGAAGGTCCAGGACCCTTAGTCACGCAATTGGTAGCTCGACAAGGAGGTACTTTACCAGTACCTGTGACAATTGTTCCAGGTTCTTTAACAAAGGACTCAATCATATCCGTTTCTTAATTTATGATTTAGTTTAGAAAGATTCTAAGTTTTGGTTGATTTGATAACAAAACTAATGCATTCTCATACTGGATAGGAGATCCATCATGTTTATTCAAACCGAATCCACCCCAAATCCAGCAACTCTTAAGTTTCTTCCTGGTCGTACTGTCCTTCAAGCGGGAACGGCAGATTTTCCTTCAATTAAAAATTCAGAACAATCCCCTTTGGCAAAAAGAATCTTTGAAGTGGAAGGAATATCAGGAGTATTTTTTGGTTCAGACTTCATAACCGTAACTAAAAATGATGGTATAGATTGGGAACATGTTAAGCCTGCTATTCTGGGTGTCATTATGGAACACTTCCAATCTGGTTTGCCTGTCATGCTTGAAGAAAACATTACGCCAAGTCATGCCAAACATGATGGTCCAGACAGTGCAGTTGTAGATCAAATAAAGGAATTACTTGATACAAGGGTCAGGCCTGCAGTTGCCCAAGATGGTGGAGACATTACATTTCACGGTTATGAAGAAGGTGTAGTCTACCTGCACATGCAAGGAGCCTGTGCAGGCTGCCCATCTTCAACTATGACCCTGAAAATGGGTATTGAAAACCTACTCAAACATTTCATCCCTGAGGTAAAAGAAGTCCGCCCTATAGCTGCCTGATCATGGCTAAGAAAAATGATGCTAGAAATATCATCCTTGCGCTAGATACTTCCGTAAGCCACTGTTCTGTATCACTTTTACAAGACGAAGTTCTGCTTGCAGAGAAATCTAACCTGATGCAAAAAGGTCAATCCGAAAAGTTGTTTGCTTTCATTCAGTGCATCTTTAGTGAGGCTAACCTTACTCTAAAAGACGTTAAAGCTATTGGTGTAGGTGTTGGCCCTGGGAATTTCACGGGTCTACGTATCGGTATTTCGGCAGCTAAAGGACTAGCGATGGCTCTAAAGATAAAGGTGTTTGGAGTGAATAGGTTTGAGACTCTAATTGAAACAAACCAACCAACACTTGCATTAGTCGCCACCACTGAGAAGTCATTTTATACCCAGTTTTTCATAAACAAAAAGCCCATAAAACCACCTACTGAAAGTACCAGATCTGAAATACTAAAGAAAAATTACTTACCAAACACAATTATTTCGGGTGATAGCGCAATACAAATAGCAAAAAAACTTAACTTACAACATGGAGCAAATAACAGTACACCAAAATCAGAAAAAATTGGTTTAATAGCACAGAGACACCTCGAAAATGGTGGACCTAATCCGGCACCACTCTATATTAAAGGTCCAGATGCGAAATTGCCTAAAGAACCAATTCCACTTATCTTAGGATCTAATGTGCAATAAAAACAATTTGGAAATGTTAGCCAAAAGCTTCGCAGTTATCCACAAAGCTTGCTTTGGTAATACTAGTACAAAATTTTCTTCCTCTTTCATATTATCTTTGATCCAAAATCCTAATGTTAAATTTATTGAGCAAGAACAAAAAGGTTTTTGTTTGGCAAGATTATCAGATGTGGAGGCCGAAATAATTACCATGGGCATCAAACCTGAATTTCAACAACAAGGCATTGGATATTCGATATTAATAAGAATAATTCAACTCATAAGAAAAACTAGTTGCGAGACAATATTCTTAGAAGTTGCCTCCGATAATATAGCTGGAATCAAACTTTATTCCAAAGCAGGATTTAATAGATGTGGGATTAGAAAGAATTATTATCAAATCTCCAATAACAAAAAAGTTAATGCAATAATCATGAAGAAAATCTTGGTCGAATAGACGATGAACTATCACCTCTGAATGAAATCCCCCATATTTTGAGCTCCAAAGTTTAAGAATGAATATTCTGGCCAATCCATTCACTACCATACTAGACTTTAATTTTGTAATAGCATCCTAGAAACCTCATAGCTAACATAAATCCAAAAATAAATGAATTTGCCATTGTGGGTATTGCACCTATCCAACAAAAGTTTCATACTCAAGTCTTAAGCCAAAGATATGTGAGGAATGGATATGAAATTAAAGACAATTTTAAAGCTAACAAGTGGTGCATTTGCTGGTTTGCTTTTAGCAACAGTGCAGTCTGCTAATGCATTCACAGCTTGTCAAGTAACTGACGTAGGTGGAGTTGATGACAAAAGTTTCAATGAAACTGCCTGGAAAGGCGTAAAAGATGCCGTAGCCAAACACGGCGTTGATTCAAAATTATTAGAATCAAAAGATGGTACGGACTATGAGCCCCATTTGAATTCTATGGTGAGCGCAGGTTGTGACATCATAATCGCCGTTGGATTTTTAATGGGAGAAGCTACTCAAAAAGCAGCAGAAGCAAATCCTGATTCAAAGTTCACAATTATCGATTTTGCATATGACCCAACTGTTCCTAATATTTTGGGACAAATCTTCGCTACTGATCAAGCTGCCTTCTTAGCAGGTTATGTATCTGCAGGGGTGAGCAAAACTGGTATAGTTGGAACGTTTGGAGGCATCAACATACCTCCAGTGACAGGATTCATGGATGGTTTCGCATGGGGTGTTGCCCACTACAACAAAATTAAAGGAAAAAATGTGCAAGTTCTTGGCTGGGATCCTGCAGCCAAAGAAGGCTTGTTCACCAACAACTTTGATTCCTTAGATGATGGAAGAGCTTTCGCTCAAAATCTTTATGATGAAGGTGCTGACATAGTTATGCCTGTAGCAGGACCAGTTGGTTTAGGTTCAGCTTCCCTCGCGGATGAATTGGGAAGTGACAAACTAAAGATCATCGGAGTGGATGGTGATTGGACTACCACAGATCCAGCAAGAAAAGATGTATATCTTACTTCTGTACTTAAAAATATGGATGTTACTACCTTGAGCGTTATAGAAATGGCAAAGTCAGGTGATTTTTCTGGCGGCCTTACAGTTGGTACATTAGAGAATGGGGGTGTTGGAATAGCTCCCTATCACGAACTATCTAGTTCTGTATCTAGCGAACTCGCCTCAGAAGTTGAAGCTCTCCGCAAAGGGATAATTTCGGGTTCAATCAAGATGAACTAATAACTGCAATCATCCGGGGCGAAACAAAACTTTGAAAATTGAATTAAAAGAAATAAGTAAAAGTTTCGGCCCGGTTGCCGCAAATACTAAGATAAATTTGTCAGTTTCCAGTGGTGAAACTCTAGGACTTCTAGGTGAAAATGGGGCAGGAAAAACTACCCTAATGAATATACTAACTGGTTTATATAAACCAGATTCAGGTCAAGTACTAATTAGGGGTCAGCAAAGAGAATTCTCTAATCCACGAGATGCTATCAAAAATGGCATAGGCATGGTTCACCAGCACTTCATGCTTGTACCTGTGTTTTCGGTTACAGAAAATGTGATTCTAGGCAACGAACCAACCTCAGCCGTAAATAGGATAAATTTGAAAGAGGCAAGGGAAAAAGTTCAAAATATAAGTTCTAAATATAACTTAGATGTTGATCCAGATGAGCTAGTAGAAAGACTGCCTGTTGGAGTTCAGCAAAGGGTAGAAATAATCAAAATATTGTTTAGAAAGGCAGAGCTTTTAATTTTTGATGAACCCACAGCTGTCTTAACACCGCAAGAAGTTTCAGATTTTTTCATGATAGTGAATAGTCTCAAGAACTCGGGCAAAGCCATTATCTTCATCACTCACAAATTGCATGAAGTAATACAAATTTGTGACAGAATTAATATCTTGCGGAGAGGAAAAGTGGTTGGGGAAGTCAATCCCAAGAAAACTTCTAACTCGAAACTTGCAGAACTTATGGTGGGCAGATCGGTGAATCTTAATACAAAACGAAAAAAGATAGATCCAGGTGATGTGCTACTTAAAGTAAGGAATTTACACGTCATCTCTGATAAAAAAGAAAAGGTCATTTCAGACGTAAATCTAAAATTACATAAGAAAGAAATACTTGGCATTGCCGGAGTGCAAGGGAATGGTCAAACAGAGTTCATAGAAGCTTTGACAGGACTGAGAAAAATATCCTCAGGAGAAATATTCTACTTTGACAAGAATTGTACAAATTTTACCCCAAGAAAAATTCATCAAATGGGAATTAAACACATACCCGAAGATCGTCAGAAGCAAGGACTAATAAATGAGTTTTCACTGACAGAAAACATCATTTTAAATACTTACTATGAGGCTGATTTTTCAAAAAATATATCCCTTAATTGGAATAATGCTAGATCTGAGGCAGCAAGGGTAATGAAACAATTTGATGTTCGAGCAAGCTCAGAATCTAGTCCAGCTAACAACCTTTCTGGCGGCAATCAGCAAAAGCTAGTTATAGGGAGGGAAATGTCTCGCAAGATTAATTTGTTAATTGCATCTCAACCAACAAGGGGGGTAGATGTAGGTTCTATCGAATATATACACGGACAGATAATTGCTGCTAGAAATTCTGGCATTGGCATCTTATTAAACTCTACCGAATTAGAAGAAATTATAGCTTTATCAGATCGAATCGTCGTTTTCTTTGAAGGTAAAATTGTTGCGGAACTTCCTTCTAATACGGATCCCAAAATCATTGGGTTGGCCATGGCTGGAGTAATAACCTAATGAAAATCGCTCTCAAAATTAGACAGACATTTTCAGTTGATAAAGCAACCTTCTTAGACGTATTCATTATACCAATTTTAGCTACGTCCTTGGCAATCACAGTAGGATTACTCTTACTATTGTTATCAGGTGAAAGTTACCAGACCGCATTAAGGGCATTGATCTCCTTATTTGTCGGCTCTTTTGGCTCAGTATCAGCTCTATCAGAAACCCTAACTGCTTCTACCCCACTCATTTTTGCTGCCCTGGGGATAGCTATTGGGTTTAGAGCAGGTCTCTTTAATATAGGAGCAGAAGGTCAAATTATCATTGGTGGCTTAGCAGCAGTCATTGTTGGTTTTTCAGTTGAATTACCTATACTGTTACACCTTACAATAGTGCTGTTCATTGGCGCTGCATTTGGCGCTGGTTACGCCTTCATATCAGGATGGCTCAAAGCATTTACGGGAGCACATGAAGTTATAACCACCATCATGCTGAATTTAATTGCATTTAGACTGCTTGATTTCTTTCTCCGCCTTCCTTTTATTCAAAAAGAAGGAAGAAATGATCCTATATCAAAGTCTGTATTAGAGACTGCTGAACTACCCCGTTTACTTAGTTTTATCGATCCTAATCTTCGGATTCATGCTGGTTTCTTACTAGCTGTCCTTGCTGTAGTTTTAGTTTACTGGATAATCTTTCATACAACCATTGGCTTTGAATTCCGAACAGTTGGAACTAACATACATGCGGCAAAATACGCTGGGGTCAATTCATCGCTAGCTGTTATTTTAGCCATGAGTGCGGCTGGATTGTGTGCTGGATTGGCAGGGGCTTCTCAAATATCCGGAGTTTTAGGTCGTGCTACAAGCGGTTTTTCTGCAGGTATAGGATTTGATGCCATTGCTGTTGCGTTGCTTGGGCGAGCACACCCTATTGGGGTACTCTTTTCTGGCATATTGTTTGGAGCCCTCGTGGCAGGAGGCCGGGAAATGCAAGTGTCTGCCGGGGTCAGTCTTGATTTAATTACTGTGATTCAAGCATTAATTATCATTTTTATTGCTGCCCCCATTTTGATAAAAAGAATTTTCCCATGGTTTTTCCCAAAAACATAATTCGAAAAAACAATGAAAAAATTAATTCAATCACAACAGCCAATTAATATGAACAGAGTTCATGGTTCTCTGATTGCTGGATCTTTTCTTATTCTGCTTGCCATATTTGTCTTTATTCTTTTTGGATTTGGGGTGGAAGGTGAAGCAACATTTCGTCTTTCACGACCATCAGATCCCTATGCCTTACCGAATTTAGTACTCCCAGCAGAAAATTCCATTGGGATAGCGTCACTGATTATTGCCTTTTTTGGAGCACGTTTAATAGTGAAAACACCTAAAGAATACACCGTATTTTTTGCACTAAGCTTTTTCCTAGCAGTAGCCGCTTTTTTAGTTTGGGCCACCGCTGGTAAATCTTTTTCTCTAACTGGAATGCTCCAGGCAACCGTTGTGAGAGCTGTTCCAATAGCTTTAGCAGCTATGGCGGGAATTATGTGCGAACGAGTAGCCGTGATTAATATTGGAATTGAAGGAATGATGTTAGCCGGTGCATTTGCTGGAGCACTTTTTGGATCCATCTTTGGTAGCGTATTAGGACTTTTAATAGCCATAACTGTTGGTGGCGTTTTCGGACTAATTTTAGCACTCTTGGTCGTTACATTCCGTGTTGATCAAATAATTGCTGGGGTAGCTATCAATATCCTTGTTCTAGGCCTAACCAGTTTTTTTACCAGTCACCTTCTGAAGAAAAACCCCCACTTAAATGACGCAGCTGTCTTTAAAGCCATTCAAATTCCAATCTTAGCTGAGCTACCAATAATTGGACCAATGTTGTTTAGACACAATATATTTGTTTACCTAGCTATCTTAATAGTCTTTTCTACTACTTTTTATTTATTTAAGACAGCTTACGGTCTGAGAGCTAGGGCCGTAGGGGAACATCCAAAAGCTGCTGAAACACTTGGAATAAGCGTAATAAAAACGAGATTTGTGAATGTAATTATTGGAGGCATGATAGCTGGATTTGGGGGAGCATGGTTTACGCTTGGTAGTGTTGGTCGTTTTGACGAAGGAATGACAGGAGGTAGAGGATTCATAGGGTTGGCAGCAATGATCTTTGGAAGGTGGCATCCCATTGGTGCCTTACTAGCAGCACTAGTTTTTGGATTTGCAGATTCTCTTCAGCAAAAGCTAGCAATATTGCGAACCCCCATACCTAGCGAATTCTTGGCGATGTCCCCATATATAGTTACTATCATAGTCGTGGCAGGTATTGTTGGTAGTGCGCGGCCTCCTCAAGCAATTGGGAAAGCCTATGTGAAGGAAAGTTAATGAAAAGAAAGTTAAATTCGAAAGATATTAGGCAACTGATTGGGAATACCCCAGTTAGAGTAGGACTTGTACTCGGATCTGGATTAGGGAGAATCCTACCGCTAAAAGAAGTTAGTGAATTTGACTACGAGGAGTTGGCAGATTTTGATGAAACATCTGTGACTGGTCATCAAGGTAAATTGATGATTGGGTCAATTAATGAAACAAGGGTTGCCATCTTAAGTGGCCGAACCCATTATTATGAAAATGGCAAGTCCGATACTATGCGGGGACCAATTGAATTCTTAACCAAACTAGGAATTTCCCACCTTGTCTTAACCAATGCAGCAGGTTCCTTGAGACAAAATATTCCCACTGGATCCCTAATGGTTATTAAAGATCACATTAATTTCTCGGGCTTAAACCCATTGATTGGAGAGAAATCAGAAGAACGATTTTTGAACCTTACAAAAGCTTATGACAACAATATGATGAAGGCGATTTTTACCGCAGCAAAAGAAAATGATCTCAAAATCAATCAGGGCGTGTATGCTTGGTTTTCTGGACCATCATTTGAAACGCCCGCTGAAATTAAAGCCTTGAGCATATTAGGGGCAGATGCAGTTGGTATGTCTACTGTCCCGGAAACAATTCTTGGCAATTTTTTTAGTTTAAAGGTAGCAGCTATTTCTGTAATAACAAATATGGCTGCTGGCCTTAGTAAAGAAAAAATAAGCCATGATCAAACTAAACACATAGCCAAATCATGTGAAAAAAAACTTCAAAAATTATTGATATCTTTGTTGCGTAATTTTAAATAAAGGCGTAAGAGCCCTTCTTAACTAATAACCTGCTTCCAGGCTTCAAATCACCCGTTAAGAGTTGAAAATGCAGATATATTTACCAATAGCTGAGATGTCAGTAAACGTATTCTTGCTCGTTGGGCTTGGTGGTATTGTTGGGATCTTATCCGGTATGTTTGGAGTTGGGGGTGGTTTCTTGATGACACCTCTTCTTTTCTTTATAGGAATACCTCCGGCAATTGCTGTTGCCAGTGAAGCCAATCAAATATTGGGTGCTTCCACTTCAGGAGCAATCGCCCATTTCAAACGAAGGACTGTCGATGTAAAAATGGGCATGCTACTCGTCCTTGGCGGTGTCACTGGCTCAGCTTTTGGCGTAGAGCTATTTGGAATTTTAAAAGACCTAGGTCAATTAGAATTAATAATAAAAATTTGTTACGTTTTCTTTCTTGGCATAATAGGTCTTCTTATGTTTGTGGAAAGCATAAGAGCTTTAAGAGATATCAAAAAAAATAAGAAAAGACTTAAGAAACGCCATCACTCATGGATGCAAGGCCTTCCCCTAAAAATGAGATTCAGAACATCTAATTTATATATTAGCTCAATACCTGCCGTGGTTATTGGTTTCTTTGTGGGAATTCTAGCCTCAATAATGGGGGTAGGAGGTGGTTTTATAATGGTGCCCGCTATGATATATATTTTAGGAATGCCAACGAAGGTCGTAGTAGGAACTTCTCTTTTCCAAATAATTTTTGTAACTGGAGCAACAACTTTCCTACATGCAAGTAAGAATTTCAGCGTCGATATTGTCCTAGCCACCTTATTATTGATTGGTGGTGTCGTGGGGGCACAAATTGGCACTAGGTTGGGCTTAAGATTACAGTCTGAGCAGCTTAGAATTTTGTTAGCTATATTAGTTTTAGCAATGTGCTTTAAAATTGCGCTAGAGCTTTTTGTTGCACCTCAAGAAATTTATTTGCTTCTACGAAGGATATAAAATTATGAGAGGATTGATGCTTTTTCTGTCATTTCTTTTTTATCAAATTGGATTTTATCCAGCCTTAGGAACCAATGTGCCCCCTACTTTGGTTACGGATCTGAGTAAAAAAATTATTTCCATTAACGTGAATTTCTCAGGAAGTAAATTCCACATATTTGGTGCCGTAAAAAGAGGTTTCAGCCAAAATGCTTCTATAGATCAACCGCCATTTGATATTATGATAGAAGTGATTGGACCTCCAGTTTCACTAGATTTTTTTAAGAAAGAAAGACTTTATGGTTTTTGGATAAATAAAAAAATCCAATCCTTTAATTCCATGCCAAGTTTTTATTCAATTTCAGGAACAAAGCCACTTGAAAAAATTGTTGGAAAAAAAGAAAAAAAAGAAAACAAAATTGGTCTCTTTGAGCAAATAAAAGCATCCGAAAATCTTGCTATTGATGATAACATACTTTCAAAAATAGCACTGACGGGAAAATCAAAAACTACATATAAGCAGGAATCTAAACCCATTATATTCCTTGAAAACACTCTTTTTTCTACGGAAATTGATCTCCCCACAAATCTTGTGGAAGGAGACTATTTGGTAAGAATTCATCTAATAAGGTTCAAAGAAGTCCTAGCTACCCAAGAGGATATAATCTTCGTTAAAAAAGTTGGACTTGAGCAATGGATTAATTATTTAGCACATAAAAAACCGGCAGCGTATGGCTTGCTTGCCATATTTTTAGCTATAGGCTTTGGCTGGGCCGCATCTATTATTTTTAGCAGAAAAGCTTACTAAATTTCTTTAGTCATTTATGACAAATCTTTTTAAGTTATCTTATCGGATCTTTTTTTAACCATCATTTTTTTGATCTCAGCAATGGCCTTTGCCGGATTAAGGTTTTTTGGACATGTTCGAGTACAATTCATAATCGTGTGACATCTGTACAATTTAAAAGAATCTTCCAGTTGATCCAATCTCTCATTTCGATTTTCATCTCGACTATCAACTAACCACCTGTAAGCATGGAGTAGTGCAGCCGGGCCTAAATATTTTTCACTATTCCACCAATAGCTGGGGCATGAGGTTGAACAGCATGCACACATTACACACTCGTACAAATCATCAAGTTTCTTCCTGTCTTCAATCGATTGCTTCCATTCCTTGTCGGGCGCCATGGTTTTTGTTTCCAACCAAGGCATGATACTAGCATGCTGAGCATAGAAGTTTGTCAAATCGGGGATTAGATCTTTAATCACTGGCATATGGGGAAGGGGATATATGCGGACATCACCTTTTATTTCACTCAAACCACGTGTGCAGGCTAAGGTATTCACCCCATCGATGTTCATTGCACATGAACCACATATACCTTCTCTACAAGATCTCCTGAAGGTCAGAGTCGGATCAATATGATCCTTTATGAAAATTAAAGCATCTAAGATCATGGGCCCACATGCCTCAACATCCACATGATAGGTATCAATCCTTGGATTATTCTGCGTGTCAGGATCATAACGATAAATTCTAAAAGGTCTGGTAATTTTGGATTTACCAATTGCTTCCCATTCTTTACCACTTGAGGAGATTCTCGAATTTTTAGGTAACCTTAACTCAACCATATAATAACCTCTGCGTTATTTACACATTCTACACTAATTAAACTAGCTCAAAGATAACTTACAATCCTTATAAACTTCTTCCGGGTCTCTTCCTGCAATAAAGTCACTGCTCATAGTGATGCCTATCTCATATTTCGGTCCTTCACTTCCTGTTGCTAAGGAGACATTTGTCATTGGTTTTGAAGCTTCCAACTTTTTCTTTTTGCAAATGTTTTCTATTTCCGCTTCAGATAAGGGTTTAGCATCATTTGTTGCACATCCTCCTAAGGGTACTAAAAATAGAAAAAAACTTAAACAAACCTTCTGTATTTCCATTTTTAATAAACTCGAGCTTTTGGAGCAATTTTGTTAGTATTTATCCCACCTTCAGATTCCTTGGAAAGAGGCTTGGTATGAACACTTCTATAACTTAGGGAAACTTTACATTCTTCATCTACCGAAGCAAGAGTATGCTTGCGCCATTTCACATCATCTCTATCCGGGAAATCCTCATGGGCATGTGCTCCTCTACTCTCTTGCCTTGCCTCCGCTGAAAACATAGTCGTCATTGCATTTGGCATAAGATTGGTAAGCTCCAGTGTCTCCATCAGATCGGAATTCCAAATCAATGAGCGATCTGTAACGGATAAATCATTCAACCCCATAGCTACATCTTCCATTTTTTTACATCCCTCAGCTAGAGTCTTCTTAGATCTAAATACCGCTGCATCTTCTTGCATCACTATCTGCATTTTTTGTCGCAATTCTGCAGTTGTTGTTCCTCCATGAGCATGGCGAAGTTTATCAAACCTATCCATCGCTTGATCACAGGAATTCAAGTTCAATTGCCTATTAGAGTTTTTTGTTTCGATGACAGCCTTAGCTCGAATTGCAGCTGCTCGTCCAAAAACAACTAAATCAATTAAACTGTTGGAACCAAGCCTATTGGCACCATGTACAGAGGCACAACCTGCTTCCCCAACAGCCATTAAACCAGGTTGTATTAAATCTTCATCTTCAGATGTAGGGTTCAAAACTTCTCCCCAATAATTGGTCGGAACGCCTCCCATATTATAGTGTACCGTTGGTAAAACTGGTATTGGTTCTTTTGTCAAATCTACTCCAGCAAATATTCTTGCACTTTCAGAAATGCCTGGAAGTCTTTCAGCAAGAGTATCTGCTGGCAAGTGATCTAAATGCAAATGAATATGATCATTACGATCTCCCACTCCCCTACCTTCTCTAATCTCAATTGTCATGCATCTAGAAACTACATCCCTACTTGCAAGATCCTTATATGTTGGAGCATAACGTTCCATGAAACGTTCTCCTTCAGAGTTGGTTAGGTAACCTCCCTCACCACGAGCACCCTCAGTAATCAAACAACCGGCCCCATAAATACCTGTAGGATGAAATTGAACAAACTCCATATCCTGTAAAGGTAAGTTCTGCCTCGCCACCATTCCATTTCCATCACCTGTACAAGTGTGTGCAGAAGTGGCTGAAAAATATGCCCTTCCATATCCTCCTGTGGCTAATACAACCATTTTGGCATTAAATCGATGTATTGTACCATCGTCTAATTTCCAAGCCATTATCCCTTGGCAAACACCATCTTCAGTCATAATCAAATCTATCGCGTAATATTCTATAAAAAATTCAGCATTATTCTTTAAAGATTGACCATAAAGGGTGTGCAAAATAGCATGTCCTGTACGATCTGCTGCTGCACAAGTTCGCTGAACTGGAGGGCCCTCTCCAAATTCAGTAGTGTGGCCCCCAAATGGTCGCTGATAAATCTTTCCATCTTCAGTTCTGGAAAAAGGCACTCCATAATGTTCTAACTCATAGACCGCCTTTGGAGCCTCCCTGGCCAAATATTCCATAGCATCCACGTCACCTAGCCAGTCAGAACCCTTTACAGTGTCATACATGTGCCAATGCCAATGATCAGGGCCCATGTTCGATAACGAAGCTGCTATTCCTCCCTGAGCAGCAACCGTATGGCTTCTAGTTGGAAATACTTTGGTTACACAAGCTGTCTTAAATCCCTGTTCAGCCATTCCAAGGGTTGCCCTAAGGCCTGATCCGCCAGATCCCACCACTACTACATCATAAGTATGGTCTACATAGTTATAGGAACCCATTTTCTTCTCCTAAATTTCCATTCTGTATATAGTTACAAAAGAAAAAATTACTACTATAACAAGAAACCAACACATAATCCCTATAAGTCTTAAGGTGAGATTCCTTTTTCCCAGGTCATGCACATAATCTTCAATGACAACTTCTATGCCCTGTCGATAATGCCACAAGCTTATTAGAATAAATAGTAACGCTACAAGATTATTAACTGGATGTTGAAATGTTTTGAGCACCTCTATGAAGGGCTTATCAAAAACCCTAACAAAATTGACTACAAAAAGAATGGATAAAGGGATCAATAATATGGAAGTAAATCTTTGGATTATCCAGTGATTAGTACTCTCTACTCCTTTATGGGATTGCCCCCTAAGTCCTTTTAAGGATCTGAAGATCATACTGTAAAAACTCCGATTAGAAGAGTAAGAATTATTAAAGATATGGTAGCTATGAGAACTGCATATGAAGACCTCTGAACCCATTCCAAGCCAAAGCCTATTCCAACATCCCAGAAAAGGTGTCTTACTCCTGTAAAGAAATGATACCAAAGAGCGCACAAAGAGCCTAATAAAATCAATTTCCCAATCAGAGAATTAATCAGTGCACTAAATAAATCAAAACTAGCCTGACCCACTGACATTGAGAAAAACCAAAAAATTAATAATAGCAATCCAAAGAAGAGAACTATTCCTGTGATACGGTGCATTATGGATAGTACCGAATTCAACTGGGGTCTATATATTGTTAAGTGTGGAGAAAGGGGGCGATTTTGTGGGTCTTGTGTCATTTATATTTTAACTCTTTAATCTTGCTTAAAAGTCGTTAGCTAGAACTTGATTTTTGGTCAAGATATAATTTGGATAAAGCCTAACGATAATATACATGATTGTCACCCACGAACTTATGAGCTTTGATTAGTACCTCTATGAAACTAGTTTCTTAAATAATCACAGATTCTTGAATATCTTAAAAGAATGGATGAACTCCCAAATAAAGATGGATCATAGAAATCATAAAGTAAGCTAGAATAGCAATAATTATAAATCTTATATCCCCTTTTAAAGTTCCATTAGTAAATGGTTGGTAATTACTGTTGCCCTTATTAATTAATATTATCTCTGATAACGCCCACAAGCCAAAACTCAGAAAAAGAATCAAGGAAGTTAAATCGCCATTTGCTAATAAATGGCTTGCCGACCAAAAAATTATGCTAAGAAGCATAGGATGTCTTACAAGTCTCCTAACCCGACTTTTAGAGTGCCCTAACCCCAATAATGCTATCGCCACCATCATTAATATATTATTCAATAATAATCCTAATGATCCTAAGTCATAAAGAGGGATTGAATTGGATAACCTGAATCCTAGAATGATAAAAACTATGCCTATAGCTGAAATTAAGGCAATAATCCCCTTTACTCTATTTTCACCTAATTGATTATTAAGTCTTATCCTTGTTTCGGGAAGCAATCTTCTCTGCAAATGAGCCCCAAAAAAAACTATTAATCCTATGATTAACCAGATCATGTTCAAAACCTTAAATGAAAATAGAACCTAAATTATGTCATTCACAACCTTTGCCAAGTTCACTGAGACACCAATTTAACAATAATCATAATATAGTAAAATCATTTGTGGATCAATATGGTTGACCTTTCTACTACATTAGCTACTAGATTATGGATAAGTAACTTTTTTAATAGGATATAATAGATGAAAAGAAATAAAATAGCTTTGATCGGGTCCGGTCAAATTGGTGGAACACTAGCACATCTGGCTGGTCTTAGAGAATTGGGGGACATTGTTTTGTTCGATATTGCAGATGGTGTCCCACAGGGTAAGGCCTTAGACATTGCTGAAAGTTCATCAGTTAGCAGCTTTGATAGTCTTATCTCTGGAGCAAATTCCTATGAGGAAATTTCTAACTCTGATGTCTGCATAGTAACAGCCGGCGTACCAAGAAAGCCTGGGATGAGCCGAGATGACTTATTGGGTATAAACCTAAAGGTTATGAAATCTGTTGGAGAAGGCATAAAAAAATATGCACCTGATGCTTTTGTCATTTGTATCACCAATCCATTAGATGCAATGGTTTGGGCACTCCAAAAATTTTCCAACCTGCCTACATCTAAAGTTGTTGGAATGGCCGGGGTCTTAGACAGTGCACGATTTACCTATTTTTTGTCTGAAGAGTTGAATGTCTCTGTCAAAGACATCCAAACATTTGTATTAGGAGGCCACGGAGATACGATGGTTCCATTAGTACGCTATTCAACAGTGGGCGGCATACCAATCCCTGATCTGATTAAGATGGGCCTCACATCACATACCAAGATCAATGAAATTGTTCAGAGAACCAGAGATGGTGGAGCTGAAATCGTTGCCCTTTTGAAAACTGGTTCAGCCTTCTACGCTCCTGCTGCATCTGCCATCAGAATGGCCGAATCATATCTGAAAGATCAGAAAAGGGTTATTCCATGCGCAGCATATCTTAGTGGACAATACAGATTGAAAGATATTTATGTTGGAGTACCTACAATTATCGGAAAAAATGGAATAGAGAAAGTACTAGAAATAGAACTCAGTCAAACTGAGCGTAACCATTTTGATGTTTCAGTAAATTCTGTACGAAAACTCATAGACGACTGCATAAAGATAGATCCTGAGTTAAATTAAAAGACAAAAGCCACTTGTATGGCTATTTGTGATCACAATATTATTTTTTGTGATCACAAAATCAATTAATTTCCTTATAATAGCTTCTCAGGAAAAAAAATGCTTCAAAATTTCTCTGAACATGTCAGTCTCATTGCGATTAAAAGATTCTAAAGTTGTTGAATTTCAAAACATTAGTGGAACAAGAATAATGAATATTCATGAATACCAAGCTAAACAATTTCTAAGAGACTATGGCGCACCAGTTTTAGACGGAAGGATTGTCTTAAGAGCTGAAGAAGCCAAAACTGCTGCTGGCGAACTGGATGGCCCTTTATGGGTCATTAAAGCACAAATACACGCTGGTGGACGAGGGAAGGGTACCTTTATTGAAGAAAGTGCTGGAAAAAAAGGAGGTGTTAGATTAGCCGAATCAGCTTCCGATGCCGCCGAACAAGCCCAAAAAATGCTTGGAAGAACGCTTGTAACTAAACAAACAGGGCCCACAGGGAAACAGGTTGGTAGGGTTTATATAGAAGAGGGATGCGAAATAGAAAGTGAGTTTTACTTAGCAATCTTAATTGATAGAGCAACTTCACGAATTGCATTTGTAGCTTCAAAAGATGGCGGTATGGATATTGAAGAAGTAGCCGCTAAGACACCTGAACGTATACTATCTTTCGCTGTTGATCCTGCATCAGGCCTTTCTGGTTTTCATGGCCGTCGGATCGCCTTCGCCCTAGGTCTTAAAGGTAAACAAATCAAAGAATGTGTCAAACTAGTCCAAACCCTTTTTCAATTGTTTACAGAAAAAGATTGTGAAATGTTAGAAATTAATCCTCTAATTTTAACAAAAGAGGGGACGCTTCTATGTTTGGACTGCAAGATGGGGTTTGATAGCAATGCTATGTATAGGCAACCGGCAGTTTTAGCATTCCACGATGAAACAGAAGAAGATCCAAAGGAATTAGCGGCTTCAAAATTTGACCTTAACTACATTGCTTTAGATGGGGAAATCGGCTGCATGGTTAATGGTGCCGGTTTGGCCATGGCTACAATGGATATTATAAAATTATTTGGATCGGAGCCCGCTAACTTCCTCGATGTTGGAGGTGGGGCAACCAAAGAAAAAGTTACTGAAGCCTTTAAGATCATAACTTCTGATAAGAATGTTAAAGGAATACTTGTCAACATTTTTGGAGGTATTATGCGGTGTGACGTAATAGCTGAAGGAGTTGTGGAGGCCGTAAGAAATATAGGCCTAAAAGTTCCTCTTGTAGTAAGACTCGAAGGAACAAACGTAGATAGTGGCAAGAAAATTATTAATGATAGTGAGTTAAATGTTATTGCTGCCGATAATCTTTCAGATGCCGCCAGAAAAATCGTTGCAGCAGTGAAAGGTTGAAGAAATGTCCATCCTGATTGATAAGAACACACGAGTAATATGCCAAGGATTTACAGGATCTCAGGGCACCTTTCACTCAGAACAGGCAATAGATTACGGAACTAAAATGGTAGGAGGGGTGACACCCGGAAAAGGAGGCGAAACCCACTTAAACCTTCCAGTATTTGATACCGTCTTTGATGCAAAAACCAAAACCAAGGCCGATGCAACAGTAATCTATGTGCCCCCTCCTTTTGCCGCCGATGCAATCCTAGAAGCTATTGATTCAGAAATAGAACTTATAGTCTGTATTACAGAGGGTATTCCAGTCCAAGATATGCTGAAAGTGAAAAGGGCCCTACAAGGATCCAAGTCCCGTTTAGTAGGGCCAAATTGCCCAGGTGTGATTACTCCAGGTGGCTGTAAAATTGGCATTATGCCTGGTCATATACATAAAGAAGGAAATGTTGGTGTGGTTTCCAGGTCAGGAACCCTAACATATGAAGCAGTAGCTCAGACAACTGAAATAGGCTTTGGACAGTCAACATGTGTGGGTATTGGAGGTGATCCAATTAAGGGAACCGAGCATATAGATGTACTAGAATTATTCTTGGCCGATCCATGTACTGAAAGCATTATACTGATAGGAGAAATTGGTGGAACAGCTGAGGAAGAAGCTGCGCAATTCATAACGGATGAAAGAAAACGAGGGAGATCAAAACCCATTGCCGGGTTTATAGCCGGTGTAACTGCACCGCCAGGAAGAAGGATGGGTCACGCCGGAGCAATCGTCGCAGGAGGTAAGGGCGGTGCTGCAGATAAAATCGAAGCTATGCGATCTGCTGGCATCATTGTGACCGAAAGCCCTGGGGGGCTTGGTGAGGCAGTAAAGTCAGCAGTAGAAAATGTTAAGTCTTAGCATAGTCTCATAGAATCTAGGTTAATAAAAAATGGACGAAATAGTTAGCAAAGAAATTGATCTAGAGTCTTTACCCGACTCAAATAGCATCCAATTTATCGAGTATATGTATGAAACTTTCTTGGTAAATCCAAGGTCTTTAGACCCTTATTGGGCTTCATACTTTGAAATGTTTTCCTATCATCTTACAAAAAAAGGAAATAAAAATACTCAAATGCGTCCCACATGGTCAAGAGAGGATTGGCCGCCACCGAATACAGAAGAGGAAATTGCTGCCTTTGATGGTCAATGGGGTAGAGTACAAGCCAGTGGGATAGAGAAAAAACCAGGGAAAGATAAAGGAAGCCAAAGCACTTCTATTAAGAGAACGGTATTGGATAGTATTAGAGCATTAATGTTTATCCGAGCTTACCGTGTAAGGGGACACTTAGCTGCTAATTTAGACCCTTTGTCAACTCAGGGTTCAGAAACATTAGAACCTTCTCTGGATCCCAAAACCTATGGATTCACTGAACAAGACATGGACCGTCCAATATTTCTCGATAACGTCTTAGGCCTTCAAGAAGCTACTATGAGGGAGATTTCTGCCATAGTTAAAAGAACTTACTGCGGTACTTTCGCACTACAATATATGCACTTATCTGATCCAGAGCAATCTGCATGGTTGAAGGAGCGTATCGAAGGTTTAGGGAAAGAAATTGAATTCACTAAAAAAGGAAGAAAAGCAATCCTTAACAAGTTGATAGAGGCTGAAGGTTTCGAGAAATTTCTGCATATCAAATACATGGGGACGAAAAGATTTGGTTTGGACGGTGGAGAGTCTGTAATACCGGCCATGGAGCAAATTATCAAGAGAGGTGGAATTCTTGGCGTAAGGGACATTGTGATAGGCATGCCCCATAGAGGTAGGCTATCAGTTCTAGCTAATGTAATGGGAAAACCTCTTCGAGCTATTTTTAATGAATTCCAAGGAGGAAGCTATAAACCCGAGGAAGTAGAAGGTTCAGGTGATGTCAAATACCATCTTGGAGCATCTTCCGACCGAGAATTTGATGGAAATAAAGTGCATTTGTCACTTACTGCGAATCCAAGCCACCTAGAGGCAGTCAACCCCGTTGTTTTAGGAAAGGTACGGGCAAAGCAATTTCAAATCGGTGATGAAGAAAGAACAAAAGTATTACCTATTCTTCTGCATGGAGATGCTGCATTTGCAGGCCAAGGCATTATTTCTGAATGTTTTGGGCTTTCAGGACTTAAAGGGCATAAAACTGGTGGGACTATACATCTTGTTGTGAATAATCAGATTGGTTTTACAACTGCTCCACATAATTCTAGATCTTCTCCATATCCAACTGACATAGCATTAATGGTTGAAGCTCCTATATTTCACGTGAATGGCGATGATCCTGAAGCGGTGGTCCATGCAGCTAAAGTAGCAACAGAATTCCGTCAAAAGTTCCATAAAGATGTTGTGATTGATGTGTTTTGCTATAGACGCTTCGGCCACAATGAAGGTGATGAGCCTATGTTTACTCAACCAAAAATGTACTCAAAAATAAAAAAGCATAAAACAACGCTACAACTATATTCAGAGAAATTAATTTCTGAAGACTTAATTCCAAAGGGTGAGATAGAGGATCTGAAATTAGGTTTTCAAGAATTCTTAACAGCAGAATTTGATAATTCAAAAAGTTACAAACCCAATAAAGCCGATTGGTTGGATGGTCGGTGGTCTGGCTTAGGAAAATATTCAAAAGAAGCAGTTGTGAAGAATGGGCAATATCAAAGAGGCCAAACTTCCATATCAGATAAAAAATTTAGTACTGTTGGAAAGGCTCTAACAAAAATCCCAAAGAATCTTGCTGCCCACAAAACTGTACGAAGAATGCTTGATAATAAAAAAAATCAGTTAGAGTCAGGTAAAAATATCGACTGGGCTACTGGTGAGGCTTTGGCTTTTGGATCATTATTACTTGAAGGTTATCCAGTGCGTTTGTCTGGTCAAGATTGCACCAGAGGAACTTTTAGCCATCGTCATAGTGCTGTTATAGACCAATCTACTGAGGAAAGGTTTTACCCTTTAAACAATATTTCTACTAGCCAAGCTAAATATGAAGTCATAGATTCTATGCTCTCGGAATATGCAGTTTTAGGTTACGAATATGGTTACTCACTTGCTGAACCAAATTCCTTAACGATTTGGGAAGCCCAATTTGGAGACTTTACAAATGGGGCACAAATTATGATAGACCAATTTATTGCTTCTGGAGAAAAGAAATGGCTGCGAATGTCAGGGCTTGTTATGCTGCTTCCCCATGGTTACGAAGGACAGGGGCCTGAACATTCTTCAGCAAGGCTAGAAAGATTCCTACAAGCCTGTGCTGAAGACAACTGGATAGTGGCTAACTGTACCACACCTGCCAATTATTTTCACCTTCTCAGAAGGCAAATGTATCGAAGTTTTCGGAAACCTTTAGTAATAATGAGTCCAAAATCGTTACTCAGACATAAAAAAGCGGTTTCCAAAAAAGAAGAGTTTGTAAATGGATCGACCTTCCACAGAGTTCTATGGGACGATGCTGAAAGTGGAAACTGCACAATCAAATTACAATCTGATTCAAAAATTAAACGAGTGGTTATTTGTTCAGGAAAAATATATTTTGATCTGCTTGAAGAAAGAGATAATAGAAATTTGTCCGATTTGTATTTATTGCGGTTGGAACAATTTTACCCTTTTCCAGCCATGTCTTTTATAAAAGAATTATCCAGATTCAAAAATGCTGAGGTTGTATGGTGTCAGGAGGAACCCAAAAATCAAGGAGGTTGGTCTTTCATCGAACCGAATTTAGAATGGTCCTTAGATAGGGTCAAAGCTAGATACAAAAGGGTAAAATATGTTGGAAGATCTGCGGCGGCCTCCCCAGCCACTGGCTTAGCAACCCAACATAAAAAGCAGCAAAGTATGATTATTAATGAAGCTCTAAGTATTGATTGAGGTAAAAAATGACTGAAATCCGTGTACCCACTTTAGGAGAAAGCGTTACTGAAGCAACTGTGGCAACCTGGTTTAAAAGCCCCGGTGATACAATTGCTATGGACGAAATGCTCTGCGAATTAGAAACTGATAAAGTTACTGTTGAAGTTCCTGCAACGGCTGAAGGAGTACTTTCTGAAATAATTGCAAAAGAAGGTGATACAGTTGGGTTAGATGCAGTTTTAGCTATAATTTCTGAGGAAGGAGGGCAAAACCCCAAGGGAATAAAAGTGGAAGAGAAAATTAATACTCCCAGTGAAGAACCAAGCGATAAACCTACCACCCCAGCAGATATTGAACATGCTCCTTCTGCTAAAAAACTCATGAAAGAAAATGATATCGATGCTTCTAGTATTTCAGGTACGGGTAGGGATGGGAGAGTTATGAAAGAAGATGTTCAGGCAAATCTCAATGCTCCCAGCACTGAGTCTAAATCCCCAAACCAAAGTCAATCAAATATTCCTGGTTCAAAAGTGAATCCTGTCGATGAGGAAGAGCAACAACAGGAAAGAATAAAAATGACAAGGCTCCGCCAAACCATTGCAAAACGATTGAAAGAAGCTCAGAACACCGCAGCAATGCTTACCACTTATAATGAAGTTGATATGTCTAGTGTCATGGAGATAAGAAATAAGTACAAAGTTGATTTTGAAAAGAAGCATTCTGTGAAATTGGGGTTCATGTCATTTTTTGTTAAGGCTTGTTGCCATGCCTTGTACGAGGTTCCTGAAGTAAACGCCCAAATTGAAGGTGATGAACTTGTTTTCAACAAGTTTGTAAATATGGGAGTGGCCGTTGGAACTCCTACTGGACTCGTTGTTCCTATTCTAAAGCATGCTGAAAAAATGGACTTTGCCAAAGTAGAAAAATCAATAAGCGCCTTAGGACAAAAAGCCCGAGATGGAAAACTTTCAATGGCTGACATGCAAGGAGGAACATTTACAATTTCTAATGGTGGCGTTTATGGCTCACTAATGTCTTCCCCCATCCTAAACTATCCTCAATCAGGAATTTTAGGAATGCATAAGATACAAGAAAGGCCTATAGCGATAAAGGGAGAAGTAGTAATCAAGCCAATGATGTATTTAGCCTTAAGCTATGATCATCGCATAGTTGATGGTAAAGGAGCTGTAACTTTTCTTGTTAGAGTAAAAGATGCCTTAGAAGATCCTCACAGACTTCTTATGGATATTTAAACTTTCAATTAATTAAAGGATTAAATATGGCTGACTACGATGTGATTATTATAGGTACTGGACCAGGAGGTTATGTATGTGCCATTAGATGCGCACAACTTGGCCTTAAGACTGCTTGTGTGGAAGGAAGAGCAACCTTAGGCGGGACCTGTCTGAACGTTGGGTGTATCCCTTCAAAAGCTTTGTTACACTCCTCGGAGCTTTTTCATGAAAGCAATCACAACTTCAATAAAATGGGAATTGAAGTAAAAAATCAAACTATAAATTGGGGAAAAATGTTAGCTTACAAGGATGATATTGTTTTCCAAAATACCAAGGGCATTGAATTTCTATTCAAGAAAAACAAAATCGACTTAATTAAGGGATGGGGTAAAATTCAAAGCTCAGGAAAAGTAATTGTTGAGTCTAAAACCTATCAGTGTAATTCAATAATCATAGCAACAGGTTCAGAGCCTTCCTCTTTAGATCATTTGAAAGTTGATGAGAAGAAAATTGTAACATCTACAGGGGCCTTGGTATTAAATAAGATACCTGAAAAACTCACTATTGTTGGAGCCGGCGTCATTGGCCTAGAGTTAGGATCCGTTTATGCACGACTTGGTTCTGAGGTAACTGTGATTGAGTACTTAGACGAAATCACACCTGGGCTAGATATGGAGACAGCAAAAGCATTTAGAAAAATATTAGCGAAACAGGGAATAAAATTCATACTTGGTGCGGCTGTAAAAAATGCTACGAAATCTGGTTCTAAACAAATAGTTGATTATCAATTAATCAAAAGCAAAACTAATGAAAGATTAGAAACGGATGTGGTATTAGTTGCAACAGGTAGGAAACCATTTACAGAAGGTTTAAACTTAAGTGGAGCTGGAATTGAGTTAAACCATTATGGACAAATTAAAACTGATGAAAATCTGCAAACAAACATCAAAGGAATTTATGCTATAGGAGATGTTATTTCAGGGCCAATGTTAGCCCATAAGGCTGAGGACGAAGGAATAGCCATAGCAGAAATGCTTGCTGGGCAAGCAGGTCATGTTAACTATGATCTAATACCTGGTGTCATATATACGTCTCCTGAAGTCGCTAGTGTTGGCAAAACAGAAGAACAGTTAAAAGAAGAAAAGCGTGCCTACAAAGTGGGAAAATTTTCTTTTATTGGTAATGGCAGAGCCAAAGCAGCTATTGCGACAGATGGTTATGCAAAAATACTAGCCGATGCAAACACTGATCGAGTACTTGGAGGACACATTATAGGTCCGTCTGCAGGCGATTTAATTCATGAAATTTGTGTAGCTATGGAATTTGGAGCAAGCGCCGAAGATATAGCTAGAACCTGCCACGCCCACCCAACATTTTCTGAGGCTGTAAAAGAAGCTGCCCTCGCTTGCGGAAATGGTCCAATACACTCCTAACTAGTTTTTTAGGATGGTCTAGTTCTTTTAAAAGAAACTAAACCACCAGGAGCATTCTTAAACCGTTAGTCACGTCTGCCCTAACTGCAAGACGCAAACCAGGCTCATCTCCTACTCTTAATGTTGACAATATTTTCCTGTGTGAGCTAGGAGCCTGACTTCTGGGTATTTTCTCATATAAAGCTCTCATAGTAGGAACAAACTGAAGCCATATAGTTTCAACCAAGGCTAAAGTACTTGGTGCCTGTGCTCTCAGGTATAAGGTTCTATGAAATTCGAGGTTACTCCGGACATAGCCACTTGCATCTTTTTTCACGATCATTTGGTCAATGGTGCTATTAATAAGAACTAATCTATCAATAAGAGCATTATGTACTCTTGGTAAAGCCTTAGATGCTAATTCCGGTTCCAACAATGCCCTTAAACTGGCTAATTCTTCAATTCTATCATTTGTAAGCTCTGGGATGAAAATCCTACCTGATGGAGAGATCGACAAAGCTCCCTCGGCAGCCAATCTTCTCACCGCCTCACGTACAGGCATGACTGATACATTATATCCTTTTGCCAAACCTCTTAGAGTAAGAACTTGGCCTGGGTTCATCAATCCTGCCAGAATTTCTGATCTTAAATTTCTATAAACTGTCTCATGAGCTGGAACCAAAAATTCTCTATTTTTATTCAAGTTCAGCATACTTTTTGTGATCACATAAAAAATGATCTGTCAAGCTTAAGAGCAATCAAATGTTTTGAAAACGAAGCTCTTAAGCTTCCTTCCGTGATTTCTCAGCCATGCTCGATCTTCCAAATAAGATGGGTGCAAATTTTTAACTAATTTCCAAAATTCCAGTCCATGATTCATATATTTAAGGTGTGAAACCTCATGGACCACAACATAGCGGTATACCGAAGGAGGGGCCATGATCAGTCGCCAGTTAATCATTAATGACCCTTCTGAAGAGCATGAACCCCACCGGGATTTTGTGTCTTTAAATCGGACTTTTTTTATCTTTTTTGTGACATGTTCGGCATTCTGTTTGATAATAGGAACTAAGACCTCTGCGGCATGACCCAATAAAAATTCTTTTGTCATGACCCCAACTTCCAATTCAGTGCAATCTAAGAATAATTTTTTTTTTCCCAAAGAATGTCCCAACTGACGAGGATTTTTTAGAGAAATTTCCCTTTCAATTCCCTCAACAGGTACACGCGTACCGATAGACATGTAGGTCTTTGGAATTACCTGATCAAGCTGTTTATTGACCCAGTTTTGATTATCTTCCAAAAACTTTTTTGCAGCGCTGATAGAACTCCTTGAAGGAATTGTCAGCGATATCTTTCCAGTAACCTGGCAAACCCTCAGCGTAAAACGGCGAGCTCTTTTTCGACGATTTATACTTACTGAATTTTGAATGTCTTTAATGGAGAACATCATCTCTCTACCACTACTACTTTGTAATCTTCTTATGCTCTATATGTTGCATAGATTTATAAGTAACATATCTCTCAAGTTACGGCCAAAAACAATTTAAGCTTTTGACAAACCTATACTAGTTGTGGCAGATGATTGCAGAAATTAATATTTAAAGGAAAATTAATGGCTAAAGAATCTTGGGGGAAAAAACGTACCTGTCCAAAATGTGAGATACGATTTTATGATTTAAACAAAGATCCTCTACTTTGTCCAAATTGTGAACACAGCTTTAGTTTGGAATCGATAAATGAGGTTTTCAAAAAAGTACCAAAGGAGAGTACTGCAAAGAAAGCAACAACCGAAGAGGTTTCAACTGAAATTCAAGGTATCGAACCTGAAGACATTATCTTGGATGAGGATTTAGATGAAGAAAGTACCCCGGACTTAGATGAAGATGATCTTTTGGAGGAAGAAGAAGACTCAACACCTATGGAAGTGATAGCAGATGTGGCTAAAGACGACGATGAAAATTGACGAATTTTATTCTGACCTGTAACATTATTAAATTCTTAGACTTTCAGTGACATTTGTTAATTTATTACATAAAATATAGCAAAAAGGGGCCATAGCTCAGCTGGGAGAGCGCTTGCATGGCATGCAAGAGGTCAGGGGTTCGATCCCCCTTGGCTCCACCAATACTATCCTTTCTACTCATATACTAAAATAAAGTATTTTAATGATGGTGTTGGTATGAATTCTGGTTTTTCTATCAACAACTAATTCTGATAAACCTTAATCCCTTATCTAAGATTCATATTCATCAGCCGCATTAGGTTTTCTCGTTTGAGTGTTCGTTCCTCAGCTTTTCTAAGCGATGTCAGCACTTCATTACTACTCAAGCCTTCTTTGATCGACTTAAGCCAAATTCTTCTAACAGAAATTGGGGACCAAGGGAGAATAGCTTCATTTAACCATCTTCGTAAGGGTTTAGGTAATGTATCAAACTCATACATCGGATTGCCGATTCTCCTTTTTGTACGTAGAGTTGTTTGACCAAGATTACAGGTCATTCTTCATTTTCTGGATCAATTATTGGGTCAATCACAAGTACAAATCGAGTTTCTCCTGACCCTTCAATCGGTGGGGATCTATGTAATAAACCTAAAAAAGGGTTTTCTGGCCAGAGTGTCCCACGAAAAAGAATTGGTGAACCCGTGGGAGTGGTCAAAAAACTTTTTGGGTCGCCACCATCCGCAGAAAACCCGTACTGAGTACCAGTCCCCCGGTAGGTACAGATCAACCTACCTGAAATAGCATCTACATGAGGCTTTCGACAAGAATCTGTTGATACAACATTAAGTCGTAACCTAACAAAATTTACTTTCATTAAGCTTGAAAAAAATTCAGTTAAACAAGTTATGTCTTGAGTAAGCCATGCTAACCCAGTTGAGCATGGTGTTTTGGATATTGAGAAAATTTCTTTTATGGTTTTTCGTACATCACTAGTACGCAGTAATTTCCTGCAATTTGGTAGTAGTTTCGGAT